>RDSB01000008.1 GCA_004923195.1 Marinifilum sp. JC120
ACTTGATACCGAATCGGTACTTGGTGCCTCAGAGCACGAATAAGAAAAGGAATATCAATAGTTACACCATTAGGTGAGGGACGACTACGGCCTAAAAAGACTTGAAGATAGATTTGACGGGGTGCTTGACATTGTGCCGCATAAGAAATGGCCCCTTCAACTATACTATATGAAGGGGCCATAAACACTTTCAGTATTCAATCTACTGCTTAATCAAAGTCAGCAACATCTTGAACCGCTCACGCGCCTCAAGGCCGTGAGGGATATTTGCGGGCATGACGATAGACTCACCAGCTGCCACATTAAAGACTTCGCTACCGATAGTTACTTCGGCCACTCCGTCCAGCACCTGCACCATGGCATCGCCCGGGGCACTGTGAGTGCTGATCCCTTCCCCGGTATCAAAAGCAAACAGGGTCAGGGAAATCTGCTTGACCTGCGAAAGAGTTCTGCTGACCACCTGCCCTTCCTGATAAACTACCAGATCTGTCAGGTTCAGCACCTTGTTGTGGTCAATATTCTTTATGGTTACGTCCTTAAGATTCTTGAGTTCTAAATCAGCCATATCAACCTCCATATAAAAGGTCGGGTTTGGGTTCAGGTTGAATTTCTCAACCGCTACGGCTTATATTTCACACAAAGAAAATAGGATTTATATGATGTAAGTCAACATACCTATTTTTCTTTCTCAAAAACATAATACCCCACCGGGATTACCAGTAGTGTAAACAGGGTTGATGCCAACAATCCAAAGATTAACGCCCATGCCAGCCCGGAGAAGATCGGGTCAAGAGTGATAGGCCATGCACCCAAGGCGGTGGTAGCCGCAGTAAGAACAATAGGTCTCAGCCTCACGGAACCGGACTTAATGATGGCGTCTTTTAATTTCATCCCCTCGGCAACGGACTGGCGGATGAAGTCTATAAGTACCAGAGAGTTGCGGATGACAATCCCTCCCAGCGCGATCATACCGATCATGCCCGTTGCGGTGAAGAAGACCGGATCGGCAAAAGCTTCCCCCACTACGCCCTGTACGGTCCCGGCACTGATTACATTGAGCAGCCAGAATCCGGGCATGATGCCCAGCAGGGTAAGCGGAATGGCAGACATGATCAGGAGCGGCATGCCAAATGATCCGGTTTCCACAATGAGCAGAATGTAGATGCCCAGCAGGGCCGCGCCGAATGCAAGGCCGAGGTCACGAAAAACATCAAGGGTAATCTGCCACTCTCCCTCCCCTGCCCAATCGGACCAGATAAACGGAGGCAGCGGGTCACTATCAAGCTTCCCTTGCATATCAAGGATAGCCTCACCCGGTGCGCGTCCTGCCATTTCCGCGAACACGTAAACAACGCGTTTGAGGTTCTTGTGATAGACGGGCTGCTCCCGGCTGATCTCAACCAGATGGCCCAACTCAGCCAGCGGTACACTTTTTCCCTCGGCCGTGAGCACTTTGAGCTGCTCAAGAGAAGAGACATCTGCCCGGCGCAAAAGCGGCAGGATCAGCCGCACCGGAAGCGGATTACGTTCACCCTGTTCGTGAACTGTTGCCGGAACCATACCCGAAAGAGCCATCTGTAAAGTATTTACCACGTCCCGGGCACTGACTCCATGCAAAGCAGCCTTTTCCTTGTCGAGCACAAAGTCGATCATGGTCTGCTCCGCTTCGGTGGAAGTGTCGACGTCCACCACTCCGGGTTCCTGTTTCATGGTATCCACAATCTGCTGCGCGCCCTCAATCAGGGCAGAATATGGACGGCCCTCGGCCCCGTAGACTTCAGTCGTAATAGTGGAGATGACCGGAGGTCCGGGCGGGGATTCCACAATCTTGATATTCGCGTTGTTGCGCTGGGCAACCTGTTCCAACTCATTACGTAAGCGCAGAACAATTGCGTGACTTTGCTCCTCGCGCCGGGATTTATCTGCAAGGTTGACCCGGATATCGGCCATGTGCCCGCCCTCGCGCCAATAATAATGACGGACCAGCCCGTTAAAATCCATGGGGGACGGTTTGCCCGCATAAGTCACAAAGTTAGTCACTTCGGGTACGCTTTTCAGAACCTGCTCCATTTCACGGACCACCCGGTCAGTCTGCTCAAGGGGAGTACCTTCATCCATGTCCATGACAATCTGGAATTCGTTTTTGTTGTCAAAGGGGAGCATTTTAAGCGGTACCATTCGCAATCCGGCGAGAGCCATGGAAAAGATCAGCCCAACCACGATTACTCCCACCAACATCCAGCGATGTGCGCGGGATTCCAGAAAAGGGGTAATAATCCGGGTGTACATAGTTTCAATACGGCCCGGACCGGAATCTGTCGCCATGAATTTGGGCTGCAAATCCTTAAGCAAACGGAAAGCCAGCCATGGGACAATAGTCAGGGCGCAGACCGTGGAAAAGATCACAGTCAGCGGCACGTTTGCGGCCATGGGTGCCATGTACGGTCCCATCATCCCGGAGATGAAAAAGAGCGGAACAAATGAGACAATAATCGCCAGTGTGGACATAATCACGGGGGGCAAAACCTCGGATACAGCATCAAGAGTTGCCTCGGACGGCTTCTTTTTTTTCATAAGGATGTGCCGCTGGATATTGTCCACATTGGTGATGGGATCATCCACCACCAGCCCAAGGGAAAGAATGAGCGCGAAAAGGGTAACCCGGTTGATAGTGTAACCGAACAGATAGTTGACGAACAGGGCCAGTGAAAAACTGATCGGCACGGCAAGAGCCACCACAGCAGCCTCGCGCCAGCCAAGAGTCAGAGCCAACAGAACAACCACGGTAATCACAGCGAATCCTAATGAACCGAGCAATTCGTCAACTTTAGCGTCAGCGGTCTTCCCGTAATCGCGGGTTACTTCCACTTCAATTCCTGCTGGCAGAATCGCCTTTTGCAGTTGTTCCATGCGCTCAAGCACAGCTTCAGCAACCTTAACCGCGTTGGTCCCTTTTTTCTTGGAAAAGGCTATGGTTACCGCCGGACGGGAAACCTGCTCCGGGTCCTGTCCCGCTTTGCTCAGATACATACGTGAAAAACCGATCCGGGAATAAGAGTCAGCTTCCTGCGGACCGTCGATGACTTTGGCCACATCGCGCAGGTAAATCGGGCGGGAGTTAAAAACCCCGACCACCAGATTACGCACGTCAGCGGCATCTTCCAAAAATGAATTGGCAGAGACAGTTATTTCACGATTGCCGGAAAGCACTGATCCTGCCACAGCCGACTGGTCCGCACCCTCAAGGGCACGAGCTATCTCCAATGAAGAAACATTGAATCCGGCCATGCGTTCGGGCTGCAACTCCACCCGCACCTCACGGGAACGCCCGGAAACAAGGGATACGCGGGAAAGATCTTCCACCTCAGCCAGCCGGGGAGCAAGCTCTTCGGCCACCCTCCGCAGTTCAAAATCGGAAATATCTTCACGCCCCTCAGACGGATAAAGAGTCAGAGAGACAATGGGGACATCATCAATTTCAACAGGTTTAATCACCCAGCTTGAGGCTATCCCCGGAGCAATATCAGTGTTCTTAGCAATGGCATTATGTAACTTGATCAAGGATTCTTCGCGATCCTCACCCACAAAGAAGCGGACTGTAACCATGGAGGAATCACGCCGGGAAATGGAATAAACATACTCAACTCCGTCAATCTGCCAAAGAATACGCTCAAGCGGGGTGGTGATCAGCTTTTCCACCTCTTCCACCCCGGCGCCGGGAGCCTTCACCATAATGTCCGCCATGGGCACCACGATCTGAGGTTCCTCTTCACGCGGGGTCAGCTGCACAGCAGCCACTCCCAGCAGAAGCGCGCCGATGACCAGCACCACTGTAAGCTTGGAGTGCAAAAAGAACCGGACTGCCGACGCAATCAATCCTTGAGCCTGTTCTGGATTTACCGAAGCGGACATTACTGCCGACCTCCGGCTGCGGGAAAAGTTATACCCACGATCTCGTTACCGCTCACCCCGGAAAGGATCTCAATCATACTCCCATGCTTTGCACCGCTACGCACATAGACCGGCTCCCATATCTCTCCGCTTTTGACCAGAACGGTTTCAAGTTGGCCCACTCGGGATACAGCTTTTGCGGGAATGAGAACTACTTTTTTTTCATCAACCGGGATAAGCAACCGCCCAAACATACCGGGATAAAGTCCGGGTAAGGGATCAAGTCCGGCTTTGACCAGAAATGTACGGGTCAGGGGATCGGCGGATGGAACCACTTCTTCCACAACCGCTTCAGCTCTCTCGCCAAGGGCCTGAATATCAATATCCAACTTCTGCCCGATGCGCACCTGACCGATAACGCCTTCGCGCACAAGGGCTTCCAAACGCAAGGTTCCCCCTGTTTGAATCAGCATAAGTGGCTTTCCGGGAAAAGCCAGATCACCCGGCTCAACCATACGCTTGGCAACCTCCCCGTCAGCCGGGGCGGTTATCGTGGCATAGTCAAGGTTGATGCGGGCTGCTTCCACGCCTTTACGAGCCTGCCGAACTCCGGCTGTAGCAGCATCAAGACCGTCCTCAGCCTGAGCAAGAACAGCTTTGGACTTAAGGTAAGTAGCCTCAACCCGATCCAATTCATCGCGAGTGGCGACCTTGCCTTCGAAAAGTTTTTTCATTCGCTTCCATGTAGCAGTGGTTGTATCGGACTCGGCCTTTGCTCCATTGATGGCTTCACGAGCCTGACGCTCCGCAGCCTCGGCAGACTTCAAGCCCTGCTGCGCGCTTTCTAGCCGGGTCATAAGTTCACGGCTGTCCAGCACGAGAAGTTTGTCACCCCTGCTAACTTTCTGCCCTGAACGGACCAGAACCTTGAGAACCTTTCCGGTGACCTGCGCTTCAATGGAGGCTTCAGTCTCAGGACGAACAGTTCCGACCGCTTCATAAATTACGGGAACAGTCATGGACTTTGCAACAGCAGTGCTGGTTGGCGGCTCCATGCTGTGAGTTGGAATAATACGGCCTTTTTCAATTCTCCCGGACTCAAACGAGCCTGTCATCCAAAGGACAAGAAACATTATGGCACCACCAAGCATGGCGACTAGAACACATTTTTTGGTCATACTTAACTCCATTAAAAACAGAATAACCCGCAAAAAACAAATCATTACTAGTGATCTTATACAACCGTTAACCAACTGTTTCAATTACAAACATTTTTATATGACTCTAAAGGTGCAATTAAAACATGTCACCATCTACAAGAAACACACTACTAATTCACAATACATAAATTATTCTGTATTATGCTTTAGTCTTTTGAAACCAACGCACAAACAATATATTTTCGGAGAAGACATGAAGGCTAAGAAAACGCAAAAAGATGCTGACCATTACAGGTTGATTTTTGACTTTTCTCCGCTGGCAATGGTCCGCTTCGACAAAACCGGAACCATTATCGATTGTAACCAGAAATTTATAGACCAGATGGGCTCCACCAGGGGAAAACTGATCGGTTTCAACGTCGCCCAAAACAGCCCACAGAAAGTGTCTGAAAAATTACGCCGAGCCATTAACGGAGAAGCGACAGAATACGAAGACTACTACACTTCCGTGACCGGAGGAAAAACAACTTTCATCCGGGGAATGTTCAATCCCATTGACCCGGACAATCCCCCAACGGAAGTGATAGGGGTAGCCGAAGATATTGGTGGACGCAAAAGGATTGAAGAAAGACTGGCTAAAGCAGAGACCCGTTTTAAAATCATGGCTGAAAACACTAAAGACCTCATTTACCGCTTTTCCGTGCCGGACAAGAGATTTGAGTACGTCAGTCCTGCCTGCTTAGATATAACCGGGTATCCACCGGGAACATTTTACGATAATTCGCAGTTTTTCTTTGATATGGTCCATCCGGACTGGAAAGAATTCATGCACCAGCAATGGCAGGATATGGCCGACGGCAAAATGGCCCCCCTTGTGGAATACCGAATCATTGACCGCTATGGAACGGTAAAATGGCTACAGCAAAGCAACGTCCCCTTCTACGATGAACACGGCAATCCCGTTATGGTGGAAGGTATAGTCCGGGACGTCACGGAGCTGAAGAATGCCCTTGAGCGAGTGGAACAGGAAAAAGCAAAGGCGGAAGCTGCCAGCAATACCAAGTCCGAATTTCTAGCCAACATGAGTCATGAAATCCGCACCCCCCTGAACGGGATAATGGGGATGTTGCAACTTATGATAACGGACACTCTGCCTGCCAAGCAAGTAGAGTATATCAACGCGGCAATGCAGGCATCCAGACGGTTGAACAATGTCCTCTCTGACATTCTTGATCTTGCTCGTGTAGAAGCTGGCAAACTGACTCTTTACAACAGGGATTTCGATCCCATCGACGAAATGAAACATGTCTTCGAACTTTTCGAAGTCACCTCAAGACACTCCGGGGTCAAACTGAAACTCCACCAGCCTTACGGATTGCCCGAAATTGTCAGCGGAGACCCGGCCCGTTTGCAACAGATTCTGACCAATATTGTAGGCAATGCTTTAAAATTCACCCATGAGGGCCACGTCTCAATTGAAGCGCAGGCATTACCCCACAGCATTCCCGGCCACTGCCGTATTCTATTTATTGTCGAAGATACCGGAGTTGGAATTGCTGACGACAAAATGCACAAACTCTTTCAGTCCTTTACTCAAGCCAGTGAGGGATACACCCGCCAGTATCAGGGTACTGGACTGGGGTTGTCCATCTGCAAAAGACTCACTGAGCTTATGGGCGGGACTATCTCTGTGGACAGTGCAGCCGGAGAAGGAACTACGTTCTACGTTTCCATTCCTTTTGCCATACCGGACTACGCCCCCGAGCAGAGAGAACGGTTACAGACAAAACCGCAAGCCACACCCTCTTTCGCTGACTATCGCATCCTCATAGCTGAAGATGAAAAAGTGAACAGACTCTATACCAAGCAATACCTTGAACAACAGGGATTCACTGTTGAGGCGGTAACCGATGGACAGCAGGTTCTGGACAAATTATTTTATGAAGACTTCAATCTGGTACTCATGGATGTGCAAATGCCCTTGATGAATGGCATTGAAGCTACGCAGGCCATTAGACGTGGAGAAGCCGGGGCACACAACAAACGCATCCCGATCATAGCTATTACCGCATATGCCATGCAGGGGGACCGAAACCGTTTCATTGAAGGAGGCATGAATGACTATGTAGCAAAACCGGTAGTCAAAGAGGATCTTTACAAAGTAATCATGAAGGCCTTGCAATTGAGTCTGAATGCTTTACCGTGCTCACACGGTTGACGAACAACGACTATAAATGAAATACATACTTTATGGGTATAAATACGGGGAATTTTAAAAATCTAGGTAGCTCTTATGAAAAGGGATCTAATGCAGCCCTTCTCTCGGCAATTGCCCGGAGCGCAGAAGAGCTAACATCCGGCAAAGGCTGGCCGGACGGGGTAAACAGCCTGCTTGCCGCTATTGGGCTGGCGACAGGAGTAAGCCGGGTCTGGATATTTCAAACCATTGAATTGACCGAGACCCACATCACTCAAAACTACACATTTGAATGGGCTGCCACGCCGCACTACAAACAACTGGGCATGCCCATGTTTAGTATGTTCACCAACAAGATTGATCGCCCGGAATACCGGGAGACAGTCCAAAGCAGGCTACGCGGTGAATGGCAGAAGATGATTGTCGATCAACTGGAAACGGGCTGGTTACAGGATAAGCTTAAAATTCAGAAGATCAAATCCATGCTGACCATACCAGTCATGGTTGAAGACAAGTGGTGGGGAACACTCGGCTTTGATGACTGCGAACGGGCCTATGATTGGTCGGATGTAGAAATAGCCCTTCTCAAAACCGCCGGATACCTTATTTCAAATGCAGTGCTGCGTGATCGGCTCAGTGCCAAACGCAGGCAGTTCAGTATTCTCAAGCGGCTTACAGACAGCAGTGTCTGGGAATTCGATTTCAAAACAGGCCAGATCTGGTGTTCACCGGAATTACTTCATTCTGTCCCCGTACCCACTGACAATATTCGCTTTTCGCTGCATCAGGCCCTGCACTTAATTCACCCGGAAGACCGCCGCCCGCTGCTATCCTCGGTCAGAAAATATCTCAAGGGTAACCGTGAAAGAGTATTCCGTTTTGATATGCGGTTGTTCACAGATTGCGGAGACCTGCGCTGGGTGGAATTAATAGGCAATACACGCAGCAGTACAGACGGTAACCCGGAACAGCTGGCCGGAATCCTGATTGATATACGTAAACGGAAACGCGAAGAGGAACGGTTACGCGAGGAAGCAGTTACCGACCCGCTCACCGGGGCTATCAACCGCCGCCTGTTTGAACATAGGTTACAAGAATTCATTGACGACTCCATCACCGAAGGGACGATTTTTACCCTGCTCTTTTTTGACATCGACCATTTCAAAAAACTCAATGACAGGTACGGACATCAGGCAGGAGACCAAGGTTTACGGCATATCGTTGAAATCTGCGAATCCCATCTGCGCAGAAATGACCTGCTAGCCCGTATTGGGGGGGATGAATTTGCTCTGCTGTTGCCGGAAACGGATCAGGAAACAGCAATAGCTATAGGAGAAAGGCTGATCCGGGCAATAGAATCAACCCCTTTTAAATATGAAGCAAGCACCCATTACATGACTATAAGCATCGGTCTGGCCAGCAGTGAAGAGAAACTGACCACCCCGGCACAACTGATTGAAATCGCCGACGCCGCTCTTTATGAAGCCAAGCAAAGCGGACGCAATAGACTGTCGACCATGTCCGGCTGTATTGTGCGCTAATCCGTTGCTGCCCGGAATTGACTTTTCAAAAAAGACCGGATTAGTTAGAGACAATAAAAACACGCTGGAGGAGATATGATCACCAGAATTGCCGCTGCATTGATCATTGCAGCACTTATGATTTCTTCCCTTGGCTGTGCTAAAATCGGCAAAGCCACAGGTCAGACCATCAAGGAAGTCAAGGAAATGCCCGGAGAATTTAAAGGCGGGTATGACGAAGGTAGAAATTCCAAAGAAGACAACATTTAATTTTAACGCATAATCCATTAGCAAAATCACCAGACTGATGAGAAAGTGCCAGATGCAAGACGCAAGAAAAACATTGGAACGATGCGTATCTATAATACGTAAGTTTCAATATTTTTCGCAGCAACGCCGCAGATGGTGCTTTATCAGCTGTCTGGAAGGGGCCTTGAGCCCCTTTTTGTGTTGGGCGAATTTATTTCGGACAAAATATGTCACAAATTGCTTTGATTACCGGAGCCAGCAAAGGTATCGGCGCGGCTATAGCCCTGCAACTGGCTGAAGACGGATATGATATCTGGCTCAACTACCGCAGCGATGATGCCGGCGCGAAGAAAACCGCAGCGACCATCCGCGAAATAGGACGCAAATGTACCCTGCTCAAATTCGACGTGACCGATGAGGATGCGGTAGAAAGCGCGCTATCCCCATTGCTACAGGACGAAGTGCCCTACATCGTGGTCAACAATGCCGGATTCGCGCGGGATTCTATCATGATGATGATGTCCTCCGATGACTGGAATAAAGTGCTGCAAGTCCATCTGAGTGGTTTTTTCAATGTGACCAAGCCCGTGGTTTCACGCATGTTGCGCAAACGGACAGGGCGGATCATCAACATTGCTTCCACTTCCGGCGAAACCGGCGTGGCTGGACAGACCAACTACTCAGCTGCCAAAGCCGGACTCATCGGGGCCACTCGCTCTTTGGCCGTGGAAGTAGCCAAGCGCAACATTCTGGTCAACGCGGTCACCCCCGGGTTTATTGAAACGGACATGGTTGCTAAGCTTCCCGTAGACCAGATCAAACAACAGATTCCGCTGAAAAGACTGGGCACTCCTGAAGAAGTTGCCGGAGTGGTTTCATTTCTTTGCTCAGACAAGGCCAGCTACATCACCGGGCAGACCATCGCTGTGAACGGCGGCATTCACACCTAATTTCACGGAGAACATTCCTTGCACAAAGTGGCAATCACAGGAATCGGGGCCATTTCGGTTCTGGGCTCAGACCTTGAAACCATTGCAGACGCCCTCATGAACGGGCGATCCGGCATTGAAATTGATGAAAAACGGATCAAACTCGGCTTCGAAAGCCCGTTGACCGGGGTAATCAAAGATTTCAATCCCAAAGAATGGCTGGGCCGCAAGCAGCGCAAGACCATGCCCGATTTCGCGGTGCAGGCATACGCTGCTGCAAAGCAGGCCCTTAATCAATGCGGACTGACCGAAGAAGACCTGCACAATGATGAAAGCGGACTCATCTTCGGTTGCGATTCCAGCTGCATTGCCGCCCTTGATCAAGTGGAGTTGCTTAAGGAACGGGGCGAAACATCACTCATCGGCAGCGGCGCGGTTTTCCGTTCCATGACTTCCTGCGTAACCATGAATCTGAACACACTTTTCAAAACCCGTGGAGCGGCATGGACCATCAGTTCGGCCTGTTCCAGCGGCGGACATGCCGTGGGTCAGGCCGCAGGTCTCATTGCCATGGGACAGCAGGACCGGATTATTTGCGGCGGTGCGCAAGAACTTAACTGGCAATCCATGTGCAGCTTTGACGGGCTGGGAGCCTTCTCCACCGGCACCGAAAATCCCGCACAGGCCAGCCGCCCCTTTGACAAAAACCGTGACGGACTGGTGCCCAGCGGCGGTGCAGCAGCTATCATGCTGGAGCGTTACGATCTTGCTAAAGAACGCGGAGCCGACATTCTTGGCACAGTCAGCGGATACGGCTTTTCCTCGGATGGCGAGCATATTTCAGTTCCCGGCAGGAACGGACTGGCAAGGGCCGGAGCCAAAGCCATCAAACAGACCGGACTCACCCCGGCGGATATCGATTATATCTGCGCCCACGCCACAGCCACTCCGGCCGGTGACGGAGCAGAAGCCGCCAATATAAAAACTCTTTTCGGCGATAGCAGCCCACGCGTTTCATCCACCAAATCCATGACCGGACACGAACTATGGATGTCCGGGGCCAGCCAGGTGGTCTACACCACACTCATGAATCATTACGGCTTCACTGCGCCGAACATCAATTTCACGGCTGGCGACGAAGATACTTCCGGGCTGAATATCCTAACGGAAAAAGACAACCGTCCGCCGCAAAAAGCCCTGCTCAACTCCGCAGGTTTCGGCGGAACCAACTCCTGCCTTGTGCTTGAATTTTAATGCATAGCTACGATCAAATAGTTGTGGGCGCGGGAATTTCAGGCATGACCTCAGCCCTGCTGCTGGCAAAACAGGGACATAAAGTCGCGCTGGTGGAAGCCTTTCCTCTGCTCGGACCGACAGTGCGCGGCTTCAGCAGACAAGGAGTGCATTTCGAAACCGGAATCCATCTCATCGGCGGAATGGGTGATGGCGATCCGCTGGATATTTATTTCAAACATCTGGGTATCGGGGATGATCTGGTTAAAATCCCTTTTAATGAAGAAGGCTGCGATTGCTTCCGCTTTGAGAAAAGTAAACACGAAATCTGCCTGCCATACGGTTTTGAGCGGGTTTGCCAGACCCTGCACCAAGCCTTTCCCGCTGAAAAGCATGCAATTGATCAATATCTAAAGCGGATCAAAACAATTTTCGACTCCTCATCTTTTCTTAATTTCAAGCTGGATTTCAATCTGGAATCAGCAGCCCATGATGAAACAGAATCCCTGAAAAATTACCTTGATTCCATCAGCAACAATCAGGAACTAAAAGACCTGCTCAGCTGTCACGCCCTGCTTTACGGCACCCCGCCGGAACAGGCCATGCTATCCACCCACGCCCTTGTAGCCGGGTCATATTTCCGCTCCTCGCACACCATTGAAGGCGGAGGCAAAGCACTTGTTGATGCATACCAAAAGCAACTTAAAGCACATGAGGTTGATGTTTTCTGCAACAAAAAAGCAGTACGCATCAATTACGACAAAGATAAAAATTTCAAAAGCTTGCTTTTAGATGATGGAACCAAACTGCGTGGCAAAATCTGCATCTGGTCCGCGCATCCGGCTGCCATGCTGCGTTGTGTAGAAGAAGGAGCATTCCGCCCGATTTTCCGACGCAGGATCAATGAATTGCAGGAAACCGTTTCCGCACTGATCCTTTTCGGAATTGCAGAAACTCCCATCAAAGCTCTGCAAGGCCGCAACATCTACCTCTGGCCGGAATCAAATTACAATGAAGTTCTTTCCGGCAAAACTGAAATGGCCGACAACGCCATATTCCTTTCAGCCGGGCAAACCCTTGGCCGGGACGGAAAGCAGAGTGTAACCGCCATCATGCCCTACAGCTTTGATAAATTCAGCAAGTGGCAGGATTCCAAACTGACGACCAGACCGCAGGACTATCTTGATTTCAAAGCCGAAATTATGGCCGATTTTGAAAAACAAGTCCTTGCCCGCTGCCCGGAACTACGCGGACAAGTTGAATTCATAGACGCTGCAACCCCGCTGACCCTACGCGATTACTGTCATTCCCCTTACGGCAGCATGTACGGAGCGGCGCACACTATTTCACAATACAATCCCCTTCCAGCGACTAAGATAAAAGGGTTGCTTTTGGCCGGACAGTCCATCATCGCACCGGGTGTCATGGGAGCGGTGATTTCCGCCTACTTGACCTGCGGATTCATCTGCGGACACCAAAAGATACATGAGGAATTGAGATGCATATACAACGCGTAGTCATCACCGGAATGGGTGTGGTTTCCCCGCTGGGCAGTGGAGTTGAAGAACTCTGGAACGGTCTGCTTGAAGGTCGTTCCGGGATTACCCGGCTGGACGAACTTGACGGTATTAAGGGCTTACGTCCGCGCATCGGCGGACGAGTCCCGGAGGTAAAAATCAAATCCATTCCCCGCAAAGCCCGCCGGACCATGTCCAACATGTCTATTTTCGCAGCCCTTGCCGCCCTTGAAGCCATCGAGCAGGCCGGGATGAGTGAAGACATTTTGACTGGAGGACGGGCCGGACTTTCCGTGGGTTCCACCACCGGAAGCTCACAGGCCCTTGAGCAATTCTTCAAGCTCTACCTGCCGGAAAACTCCCTTGAAGCCATCCGCACCACTGAATTTTTCAAAATCATGAACCACAGCGCAGCCGCCAACCTTGCCCAATTTCTGGGAATCAGCGGACGGGTGATTGCGGCCTCTGCTGCCTGCTCCACCGGATGCCAGAACATCGGCCTTGCAGCAGAAGCCATTGCTCACGGCAAGCAGGATGTCATGCTCTGCGGTGGTACGGACGAACTCCATCCCCTGACCGTGGGTACCTTCGACATTATCGAAGCGGCTTCCACTTCCGGCGAAGATGATCCAACCACAGCATCCAAGCCTTTTGACGCAAAGCGGGACGGCATCGTTTGCTCTGAGGGTGCGGGCATACTGCTGCTGGAAAGCTATGATCATGCCAAGGCTCGCGAGGCTGAAATTCTTGCCGAAATCAGCGGGTTTTCATCTCTGTGTGATAGCGGAAACATGGCTTCCCCCAGCGCGGATGCCATTGCACGTTGCATGTCCGAAACATTGAATGATGCCGGAATTTCCGAAACAGATATTGATTACGTGAATGCCCATGCCACCGGGACCTTACAGGGTGATGCATCTGAAGCGCAGGCAGTGGAAACCCTGCTCGGATCAACTCCCCCGGTAAGCAGCTTGAAAGGTCATCTGGGGCACACCATGGCTGCCAGCGGGGCCATTGAAACCATCGCCACAGTGCGCATGATGCAAGAAAATACTATCATTCCCACTGCAAATCTGACTAATCCTGCTGAAGAATGTTCTGCGATAAACAACGCCTTGCATTTGCAGACAAGACCAATTACATATGCGCTGAAAAATAATTTCGCCCTTGGCGGTATAAATACATCGCTGGTTTTGAGGAGATCATAATGACTGATGAAGAAATAATAAAAAAAATCAACTCCGCTCTGGCTGAGGAATTCGAGCTGGAACTGGACGAAATGGTCCCTGAAGCGGTCTTCAAAGACGACCTTGATCTCGACAGCCTTGATGCTGTGGACATGGTTATCGTTCTGGAGCAGGAATTCGGGATAAAAATCAAGAAAGACGAAGCCTTCAAGGCCATCCGCACCCTTGGGGATCTGCACAATTTTATTCTCAGCAAGAAATCTGAAGCAGCGTAAAAGCTGCTTCGGTACTCCGTGCTCCGCACTCTTTCCGCCATGCCCGCATTTCTCAAACTTATCTGGATCAACGCCGGGATTTATCTAAGCGTCATTCTCTGGACCCTTATCGGGGTCATCATTTCGCCGCTCTTCTACCTGTTCTTTACCCGTATCCTGAAATGGAAAAAGCCGGAAACCCTGCGAAAAATGATCTGGTACTACGGATGGACCAGCTCAAAATTGATGTCCCTGTTCGTTGACATTAAATGGCCGAAGCAGCGGAAGCTGCCACCCCAGTGCATCATCGTTACCAACCACGAATCCTTTTTCGATCCCTATCTGGTTTCCTTTCAGCCACAGCGCAACATCTGCATGGCCGTGCGCAACTGGCCGTTTAAAATCCCTTTTTACGGATTTTATATGCGTTTGGCTGGCTACATAAATGTTGAGACCGATAATCTGGATGCCATCATCAAGCAGGCTGAAAGTGCAAAAAATGACGGCGCCACACTCATGTTCTTTCCCGAAGGAACCCGGAGCAAAGACGGCAGGCTGAACCGCTTTCATTCCGGTCCTTTTCACATAGCCATGCAAACCGGGCTTCCGGTGGTTCCACTATGCATGAACGGTACACATAGCATGCTGCCACGCGGGCACATGCTCATCCGCCCTGCAAAGGTACGGGGCAAAATACTGCCTCCCATTTACCCGGAGCAGTTCGAAAACATGCACAATGCGCATATTGAATTGCGCCGAGCGGTCAAAAAAACTATGGTTGCCTGCATTCAGGAAATGAATCAGGAAGTGTAACAGTAATTTCACAAATTTAACTTTTCAAGATGAGGACGCTACAAATGAAAAAACTTCGTATTGTTGCTTTTGTACTGGTTGCCTGCGCACTTTTTCTCGGCGGATGCAGAACCGCTCCCATCCAGAATATCGAAATGGCTCCGATTGTTTCCACCAGCCAGCAGGCCCGTTCTATGGAAAGTGTGAAAAATGCCATCATCAAAGGTGGATATGACCGTGGCTGGCAGATGAGCGATATGGCCCCCGGACACCTTGTAGCCACCCTGAATATCCGCTCCCATCAGGCTGTTGTAGACATCACCTACACCCCTGAAACATATAGCATTAACTACAAAGACAGCACCAATTTGAAGCACAAGGGCAACGTGATCCACAGCAACTACAATGCCTGGATCAAAAACCTCGCCAACTCCATCAACCGCGAACTGGGCCAGCTGCAATAATATGAATTCCAACCGTTGCTGGGGCAGTCCCTTTACCGGGCCTGAAATTGAAGACGCCCTTAAGAATAAGCAACTGCTGACCGCAGAGCTTGAACTCAGCAGAGTTTGTGACCTGCGCTGCATCTATTGCTATGCCTCATCCGGGGAAAAGCTCAATAATGAGCTAAGCTTTGATGAGATCATCGACGCAGTTAAGCAGTGCCAAAACCTCGGCGCGCGCAAGATAATCATCCTCGGCGGGGGGGAGCCTATGCTCTACCCCCGCATTATGGATGCTATCCGTTATATTCACTCCTTGGGACTTGAAATAGAACTGTTCAGCAACGGAACCCGGATCACACCGGAAATCGCAGCTGAATTGTATTCACTTAAAGTAGAACCTGTGATCAAGTTTAACAGCCTTGATCCGCAGGTGCAGGATCTGCTGGCAGGTAAAAAGGATGCTCATAAGGCCATCCGCCAAGGACTAAATAACCTCCTTGAAGCTGGATATGCCAATGGCGATGTTCCCATGGGCGCGCAGACCATCATCTGCCGCCAGAATTGTGATGAAATCCCGGAAATGTGGCGCTGGCTACGCACCCGCAAAATCATCCCCTATTTCGAGACCATCACCGATCAGGGCCGAGCCAAGGATCATGTAGAACTGGCCCTTAGCCCGGAAAGAATCGAAACATTGTTCAACGAGCTTTCGCGCATTGACCGCGAAGAATTCGGGGTTATCTGGGAACCGAAGCCTCCGGTTGCTGCATTTTCCTGCAAACGCCATTTTTATTCCTGCACCATCACCACTACCGGAGAAGTTATTCCTTGTCCGGGGGTGGACATTTCTGCGGGCAATATCCGGCTTGATACACTTGAAAATATCATTTCGCAGAGTGAAGTATTCCACAATCTGCGCAATATCCGCCAGACCGTTACCGGGCCCTGCCGAACCTGTGAACTGGGCGATGAATGCTACGGCTGCAGGGGCATGGCCCATCACCTGAACGGTGATTACCTTTCATCCGACCCGCTCTGCTGGCGCACTTAATTTCGGAGTTTTCTTTTATGAACCTTCCCGCACAGGCTGAAAAACTGTTGCCCCATCGTGGGCAGATGTTGCTTATCGACAGTGTGCTCACTGCCGAAGAAGGAGCCGGAACCGCACAGGCTGATCTTTCCACGCAATCCATTTCCATGGGAACGGACGGCAACTTATTGCCTCCCTTTTACATAGAACTGGTGGCTCAAGCCTACGCTGCCGTATGCGGCTACCATCTCCAGTCCCTCGGCCAGCCAGTACCCGAAGGCTATCTCGTGGGAGTACAAAAATTTCAGCTAACCCCAGAAGCAGCCAACACAAACTGGACCAGCAACGAACTGCTGATAAGTGTCCAGACCGTTGGTGATTTTGATGGATTCGCAGTGGTGGAAGGCACGGTCAGCCGTGAAGGAAAAATTATGGCTGAGGGTAGAATCAAACTATTTGTGCCACAGGATGAAACCATGACCGAGCTTGTGGCGCAAGCCAAAGCCGGGGAGAATGTTGCCTCATGGCAGCTTTAAAAAAAGCACTCCTGCTGACTTTTCTGCTGCTCCTGCTCTCAACGGGTAGTGTTTTAGCGGACAAACAGGCTGATTTTCTGGAAGACCTGCAAGCCCGCTCTAAATCCATCAGCAGCATCAGCAGCGATTTTACCCAGCAGAGCCACATCGCTCTTTTCGCTGATGTAATTGAATCAAAAGGTAAATTCTGCTTTGCCCGCCCGGACAATCTGCGCTGGGAATACAACCAGCCATTTATTTCCGGCTTCCTGCTCAAGGGGCAGGAAGGTTTAAAATGGGACGGTGCAGCTGAGAAACCCGCCCCGTTCAACACGGAAACTTCCCCGGAAATGGCTATCATTTCGGAACAGATTCTGGCTTGGACGACCATGAATATTCCGTGGCTGCAATCCCTGTACACCATAAAGGTCACCAATTTTTCCCCCGCAGTGATGGAGCTGACTCCCAAATCAAGCAAGGCAAAACAGTTCCTGAGTTTGATACGCATCTTTTTTTCCCCGGAAGCAACCCACCTTGAAGGCATTGAACTGCATGAACCGGGCGGAGATTACACAAAAATAACTTTTTCCAATGTGCTGCTTAATCAAAACTTAGCCCAAGACATCTTCTTGAAAGAATAAAAATGCATCCCAACAAGACGCATAACCCAACTATTGCAGACAGAAAAACTCAATTTAAAAGCGCGCTGATTCTGATCGTTTTTCTGCTATTCTGCGCCATTCCTCTGCTCTCAGTAACTTTCTCCGAAGACATCTCCGCCATGCTTCCCAGCGGGAAAGATGGCGAAATAAGCCGCGACTTTGCACTACTTCAGAAGGCCCCCCTTAGTGGGAAACTTCTCATATCAATTGCCAGCGAGAACATTAAAGAGGAAAAACTTGGGCAAATTGCCGACAGCATGGCCCGCAAAATGGACTCGCCGCTACTCGCAATTCAGGATATTTCAGACATTAACCCGCAAAGTGTGATCGATTTCCTGCTCCAAAACGGTCCGAACCTTACGACTCAAAATGATCTCGAAAAATTACAGACACACACAGACAGCAAAACAATAAAAACAAATTTAAGCGATGCAAAGAAGCTGCTCATTTCCCCGGCAGGACTTGGCATGCGAGCTATTGTAGCAGCAGATCCGCTTAATTTACGCTCAATATACCTTCAAAAGATTGCCCCGTTGCAGAACCTGCCCCGCTTAAAAATTCAGGGCGGGCACTATTATGTTTCGGGTAAAAATGCGGTTTTGCTCATTGCAAAATCAAACATTCCCATAACCGATTCCAAAAACGGAGCCAGACTTTTGGACCGTTTTCAAAAGATAAAACAGACCGTTTTGAAGGAAAACCACAGACCTGAAACGGACATTGCCATCGAAGTTTTGAGCGGCCATTGCTATACAACCGCTAATGCTGCGATCATTAAACAAGACATTCTGACCGTCTCCATTATTTCTTTCTGCGCACTGGCCATACTTTTTTTCTTTGCATTCCGAAACAAAGGAGCCTTATGCGTCTTTCTGGCCCCGGGCATAGCCATCATGGCCGGATTGGGGACAACGGCCTTTGTCTACCGGGAGATGTCCGCAATTGTTATCGGCTTCGGGGCGGTACTCATGGGCATTTCCATCGACTTTGCGGTGCACACCTACTTCGCCTTGGCCGAAAGCCCGCAAGATAAAGCCGGGGCGCTGCGCAGAGTCAGCAAACCCGTTCTTTTCGGAGCCGCAACCTCCTGCGCTTCTTTTACCGCCCTGTATATTTCCGGCATTCCGGGCATTAAACAGCTCTCAATTTTCTCCGTTGCCGGAATAGTCGCAGCCTGCATGTACGCCCTGTTGTTCATCCCCCGGCTCTGTAATTCATTTCCGGTTGCGGACAAAAACAAACATTCCTTTCAAATAAAAGGAAACAAAACAGTCACCCTTTGCGCTGCATTGTTCATACTTACAGCTTCAATTGCAGGTGCTTTCAGCAATAATTTTGATACCGAGCTTAAAAATCTTGGCTATATCTCAAACGAAATTTCCAATGCGGAAAAGCATTTTCAAGAAAAATGGGGCAAGATGCGCGCCCAATCCATGCTCTTTGCTTCCGGCAAAACCATGGACGAAGCCCTACATAAAAACGAAAATGCATGGGCAGACATCAAACAAAACCTTGCAGAGATCAAAGCAGTCAGCATTGCCCCGGCACTTCCCGCCGCAGCAACCATTGCAAATAACCAAGCCCGCTGGTCCCATTTCTGGAACACCAAAATAGAGCAAACAGAACTTTCGGTTCGAGAATTCAGCGAAGAAATAGGCTTTGCCCCCAAAGCATTCGGTCCGGCAATGAACCGTATTTCAGGCGCTCCTCCGATTCTTAATGCTCAAACATTTCAAAGCGGTCCTTTGGGAGTTGTTGCAGAAATGTTCATCCCTCCCAGTAATATAGGCGAAGAAAAGCTGCTCATGACTCTGCTTCAGGATAATGAGCAAGTGAATGAATATTACACGCCGCAAAAAGAAAATGAGCTTGGGGTGCGTCTTGTTTCGCAATCCCGTTTCAAATCCACGCTGGAACATGAAATGGAACGGGACATCATTAAATTCATCACCTGCTCCGGCATTCTGGTGATCGTGCTAATCTTCGGACTGTTCCGCAACATTCGCCGGGCAGTACTGGCCCTTTTCCCAGCGGTATTCGGTGTAGCTGTAACCTTCGGGCTACTGGGGATGCTGCAAATTCCGCTGAATATTTTTCACATCGTGGCTTTACCGCTTGTCATCGGCCTTGGAGCCGATTACGGAATATTCATGGTTTTTCAGGAAATAAGAATACCCTCACTATGGACCGTCAAAGCGGTCAAAATTTCTGGCCTGACCACGCTGGCGGGTTTCGGGGTTCTTGTTTTTGCCAAGCATCCTTCACTGCATTCACTTGGAAGTACGGTGTTCATTGGAATCACTGCGGCCCTGTGCTGTGCAGTTTTCGTGCTCCCGCATCTGCTGCGCTTAGAAGGGGATAACCATGCACAGGTTTAAAATATTACTGCCTCTGCTGGCCCTGCTTTTTTTTGCAGGCTGCTCAACACACAGCGCAAACTCTCCTGTGCAGAGCAAGACTTCATCCACCTATTTGCTGCAACATTCCGGGGTTCTCTCTATTGCAGGCAAGCGCATGCCCCTGCGCGGCATGCTGCAACTCAATCCCGAGCAGAAAACAGCCCGAGTGGTCATGCTCAATGAAATGGGCATGAAATTGCTGGTAGCAGAGATCTCTGCTGACAATGCAAACGGTTTTGAATCGAAAAAGCTGTTTGTATCCCCTTTCCTGCGTATGATTCCACCATTTTATAATGAATCCATGCGCTGTATTTATGAAATGTACCTTGCCCCGAAAGATGCCGCTTCGGGCGGTCAAAATATAATAACAAAGGGCAGCAAACAGGTCGGTAACCGCGAATTCGCCGCCCACACTATAATCTCCGACCCGCACGGCAACTACACCCTTGAACTTTTCCTCAACTCAGGCTCGCAAAAGGATTCCTAGCCATGGAACTTAATGAACATATTTCAAAGAGCAGCTCGGTTCTTGAAAAATCTGAGACCGGATACACCCGCTCATATATTTTCAAAGAATCATTTCCCGGATTTGACGGACATTTTCCCGGCAATCCCATCCTGCCCGGTGTAATTCAGACCCTGCTCGGACAGACTTCCACAGCCGAAGCCCTTGACCGCGAATACCCTGCTGAAAAACTCATTCTGCAATCCGTAACCCGCTGCAAATTTCTGCGCCCGGTCAAACCCATGGAAAAGCTGGATCTCAACTTTTCCCTCAAAACCAAGGGACTCAATCACATCTCAATCTGCTCGCTGACGGTAGACGGTGAAACCGCAGCAACCTATCAGCTCATCTTCGGCCCGGAGGCAACATAATGGCCCGCAAATCATATTTTCCAAGAATTGATGGAGCACCGGAACCGTTGCGCCATGTGGTGGAACGAAAAGTCCGTTTCGAAGAAGTGGACCCCATGAATATTGTCTGGCATGGCCGCTATCCCAGCTATTTTGAGGATGGACGCACCGGACTCGGGGATATCTACGGGGTCGGCTACATGGATTTCTACCGCTACAAGGTGGCTGCCCCCATCAAGAAAATGCAGGTGGATTACATCAAGCCGTTGCGCTTCGGGGATACTTTCAGCATTGAGACCCTGCTCCATTGGACCGAAGCCGCGCGCATGAATTACGAATTCATCATCCGCGACTCTGCCGGAGAAAAAACCACCACCGGATGCACAGTACAACTCTTTGTCAAAGACGATGAATTAATGATGTTCCAACCGGACTTCTTTGCCCAGCTCTGCGAAAAATGGAAGGCTGGCAACCTTACTCCCCTGAAGAGGGATATGTAGATACGCATGGCAACAATTTTCCTGATTTCCGCAAACACCAACGTAGAACCTTATCCGGTCTACCCCATCGGCATGTCGGTTATTGCCGGGGCCTTGCATGCTGACGGGCATGAAGTCATCCAGTACGACATGCTGGCTGCTGGTAATTCACTTAAGCATTTGCGCAAATCATTGACTGACGCCGCACCGGATTATGCGGGCATCTCCATCCGTAATGTGGATAATGTGGACTCTTTCACCTCCCACACCAACAAGTACATCCACAAGGCCAAGCTGATTGTGGATACCATAAAAGAAACCGGAATCCCGGTCATTGCCGGGGGCGCGGGGTTCTCCCTGCTTCCGGAGGAAATACTTGAATATACCGGGGCGGATTACGGCATAGTGGGTGAAGGTGAACGTAAGATGGTCGAGCTCATCCACAGACTGGAACAGAACAAAAAAACTTCACAAATTTACGGTCGGGTAAAAGGTATTCCCGGCAATGCAATCCCGGTACCGCGCTGGTCCCCGGAATTACTGCGCTACTACCTTGCTGAAAGCGGGGTCATCAATGTGCAGACCAAACGCGGCTGCGAGCATCGCTGTGCATACTGCACCTACCCCTACCTTGAGGGACGTAAAATGCGGCTCCGCCCGGTAAACGAAATTGCCGATGAACTTGAAATGCTCTGCGGCTACGGAGCGGACAATGTTTTCTTTACCGATTCCGTACTCAATGACCGCGGAGGACATTATCTGCTGCTGGCCGATGAGATAGTACGCCGAAAAATCAAAATCAGCTGGTGCGGATTCTTCCAGCCCGGACCCATTGAGCAGGATGAAATTGCTCTGCTCAAACGTTCCGGCTTACAAGCCATGGAAGTGGGAACCGACGCCACCAGCGATGCAACCTTAAAAGGGTTGCACAAAAGCTTTAATTTCGCTGAAGTCATGGAATTCAATAACAAATGCGTGCAGCAAAGAATTCCCTGCGCGCATTTCGTAATTTTCGGCGGTCCCGGAGAAACCATGGAGACTGTCCGGGAAGGAATCGAAAACATGAACTATCTGCGTAGTTGCGTGGTTTTCCCTTTTTCCGGTATCCGGCTGCATGAAGGAACCCCCCTCTTTACAAGAGCAGTTAAAGAAGGTTTAATCCGCCCCGACCAATCACTGCTTGAACCCTTTTACTACTTCTCCCCCGGCCTAGATAAAGATGAGATGAACGCAGCGCTGATTCAGGGATTCAAGAAGCGCAGAGACAGGTTGTTTCCTCCTGACGAAGGTCAGCAACGTATTAACATTATGAAAAAATTCGGATTCCGGGGAATTCTCTGGGATCAATTAATAAAATTCGATGACCAGCCCGGAAATAAAAAATATTCTCGACCAATCGCAGATTCCGCTCATGCAGGTTAAACCGCTGATCATTATCCCCGTCTACAACCACGCTGCCACCTTGCGTGATGTAGCTATGCGGGCCATGAACTACGGTGAAGTGCTCGTTGTAGACGACGGCAGCACAGACGGAGGCTCGGCAGAAGTCCGTGATCTTGACCTGACCGTGGTCAGCCATGATGAGAATCTCGGCAAAGGGCAGGCCATCCTCACTGCGGCGGAAAAAGCACGCGAACAGGGCAAGACCCATATCATCACCATTGATGCTGACGGGCAGCATTTTCCCGAAGAGATTCCTGATTTCATTGATGCAATCAAACAATCACCGGAAGCAATCTTCGTAGGCAGCAGAAATTTCGAAGGACAAAACGTACCCGGTTCATCAAAGTTCGGACGCAGTTTTTCCAATTTCTGGCTGCGGGTCCAGACCGGGATTAAGCTCGGTGACGTACAGAGCGGATTTAGGGCCTATCCGCTGGAAATTTTCTCCGTGGTTAAAACCACAGAAACACGCTACGCCTTTGAGGTGGAGATTCTGGTTAAATCAGCATGGGCCGGATACGACCTTAAAGACCTGCCCATAGAAGTGCACTATCCAGCGCCGGATGAAAGGATTTCCCACTTTAACGCCATCAAGGACAATGTTCGTATATCGCTTTTGAATACCCGGCTGACCATGCGTTCTTTTATTCCTCTGCCCCATCGCCAGTATGACAAGGATGAAGAAGGCAAGATAACCCCCATCCATCCCCTGCGCTCACTACGCATACTACTTTCCAAGGATGAAACCCCGCTCAATCTGGCAATTGCCGGAGCCATGGGTATGCTTCTGGGCACTCTGCCGCTTATTGCCATGCATTCTATTGCCATCATCCTTTTCTGCGGATTTTTCCGGCTGAGTAAGATTACCGGACTGGCGGTCAGCCAGTTATGCATCCCGCCGCTGGTCCCGGCCCTATGCATTGAGGCCGGGCACTACATGCGCTACAATCAGTTCCTGACTGAAATATCATTGCAGACCCTTGGCTACGAGGCACTGGACCGATTCTATGAATGGGTGCTGGGATCATTGGTGCTTGGGCCGGCATTTGCAGTAATTATAGGAATTACGATTTACATTATGGCGTTTACTATCAAGCGATTTTTAGATATGAAACCGCAGTAGTTCGGGGACAGTCACCATGAAACGCAATAAAAAATGGTCCAGCAGAAGTCTGGCCCCCGCGTTTTTCCATAATATTTTCTACGGCGTAATCCGGCTGCTGGGAAGACCGGGAGCATATTGTTTGCTCTTCTTCGTAGTCGGCTTTTACTGCCTGCTGCCCGGAGTGGGTAAAAGGCCAGCGGAGTACATACGCCGCAGGTTCGGGACGCAAAGCTGGTTAAGCTGTAAGTACCATACCTTTCAGCTTTACTGGAATTTCGGAAAGATGCTGGTGGACCGTTCAGTGCTGCGTATACTGGGTGACTTCAATGCCATTGGCCCGGACGAAGACGTGCGCCAATTACAGGAGCTTTATGCCGGGCACCAGCGATTAATCCTGCTCACCGGACATGTAGGCTGCTGGCAAATGGGATTTTCATACCTCGGCTTTCTGGACGCACCCAAGGCGGTGGTTATGCTCATGGACCGTAGGGACGTGGACAAACATTCCTTTAAATGGAAGATGTCCGGCGGTGCGGGAAAAGAAGAGGAAATCACGGTCATCAATCCGGCAGCCCCGCTGGGCGGCACACTTGAAATGCTCACCGCCCTGCGAGAGAATTCCGTTCTCTGCATAAACGGGGACCGGACCATGGGTGAGAGCAGGCACAACGTGCAGGTGGATTTTCTAGGCGGCAAAATAGAACTGCCGATCACCCCGTTCAAAATCGCGGCAACAACAGAAACGCCTTTGGCAATCGTTTTCTCCGCCCGCACCGGAACCGGGAAAGGCAAATTTCGGGTTGCCAAGGTCATCCATGTCCCGAAAGATACGGGTAAGTCTGGAATCCGGGGCACACAGGCATTTACGCCCTACGCGCAAGAATTTGCCCATGAACTGGAAAAATACTGTCAGGATAATCCATACCAGTTCTACAATTTTTTTAACTTGTGGAATTAACAATTCTTTATAAAGAGGCAAAATTGCATACCAAACTAAAAGAACTGCTTATTGAAGAGCTGAACCTTGTGGATGTAACCATTGATGAGATTGAAGACGATGCCCCCCTGTTCGGGGAAGGTCTCGGTCTTGATTCACTGGACGCGGTAGAAATCGTGGTACTGGTCCAAAAAAATTTCAACGTGGAAATCAAAAACATGGAAGAAGGCAAGGCTGCTTTCCAGTCCGTTAATTCTCTCGTAGAATTCATCCAGGAAAGACAGGCTTAAGTTTATGGACCGTCCCGTCAGTATCTGCGCCAGCGGCTGCATCTGCGCCGCCGGAAAGGACACCCGCGCATGTTTTGAAACCATGTTGGACGGGGATGTCCAGCCAACTTTTGCGCCCGGATTTTCCTATGACCAGCCCATGCATTCCCCTGTTTTTGCAGTAGAGCAGGAGTGGATCACCCCGAAAGAACAAACTCCAGCACTGACCGAGACCATGCAGCTTCTTTTCCCGGCAGTGGGAGAAGCACTTGCGCAAGCCGGACTGAACCGGGAAAGACTGGGGAACCTGAAAGTCGGTTCCTGCATCGGATCATCCACCGGGGCCTCCCTTAATTTCAAATCCTTTTATCAGCAGTGGCGCGAAGGCAGCGAACCGGATCTTCAAGTAATTGAAAGCTATCTGCACTGCAACCCGGCAGCGGCTCTGGCAGATCAATACGAACTTAACGGCCCGGTACAAACCGTGACCAACGCATGCTCTTCCGGCACTGACGCCATCGGCATCGCGGCTTCGTGGATCAGGCAGGGACTTTGCGATCTGGTCATTGCCGGGGGCGCAGACGCACTGAGCGGAATTTCCTACACCGGATTCTCAAGGCTGATGATCACCAGCCCGGAAAGATGCCGTCCCTTTGACAAAGACCGACAGGGCTTAAATCTCGGCGAAGGCGCGGCAGTACTCATTCTGGCCAGCGATAAGGCAATGCAGGAACTGAAACTTGGTTCCATAGGCCAAGTGCTGGGTTACGGAACCTGCTGTGATGCCTACCACCTGACCGCTCCCCACCCCGAAGGAACCGGGCTGAAGCAGGCCATTAGCGAAGCCCTCAAGCGTAGCAAGATCAACACACAAGAAATCGGTTTCATTAATGTGCACGGAACAGGGACTGAAAACAATGACCGCATTGAAGGTCAGGTCATCAGCGAACTTTTCCCATCCACCCCGTTCACCGGAGTAAAAAGCTTTACCGGACACACCCTCGGTGCTGCCGGGGCCATTGAAGCAGTCATGACGCTCATGTCCCTGCGATACGGGCTACTCATGCCCACCCGTGGCTTTCACGAAGCAGCCCCCGACGCAAAAGCAATTCCGGTTACCCAAAAGACCGAGATCAAAGCTGAATACGGGCTCAGCGACTCACTTGCTTTTGGAGGCAACAACTCTGCACTCGTTTTCAAAAAGGGGGCAGTATAATGCGCCTTGCCCTACATGGAATCGGCTCCGCGCTGGCTGAAACCGAAGGCCCAGTGGATACATCCGATCTCAATTCATATTTCGCACCCCGCCGTTTACGCCGGGTGGACCATTTTACCCGCATGACCCTGCTGGCCGGATGCCGCGCCCTGCACGACGCAGCCGGAACAATACAGGAAGACCTGAAAACACCGCTGCCCCTGCATGAAGACATGGGCATTGTCATCAGTACCGGGTATGGCCCTTCCCAGACCATCTTTGAATTTCTGAGTTCCATCATCGATCACGGAGCGGGCTGCGCATCTCCGCTGGCTTTTTCCCATTCGGTGCACAATATCCCGGCGGCAACCATGTCTGTTTTTCTAAACAATCCCAAACCCTACACCACTCTTTGCCAACTGCACGGCCCCCTTCTTGCCGGATTGCAGACCGCCGGATGCTGGCTGGCTGAAAAAAGGGTACAAAAAGTACTCCTCGGCCTCGTGGACGAAAAAACTCCCCTGCTGACAGACAACACCCGTCGTCTGCTGGAAAAAAAAGGACTTCCCGGCGACCACATTCCGGTTGGTGAAGGAGCATGTTTTTTCCTGCTCGGCCCTGCTGAAGAAACAAATGACGCCAGATACGGCACACTGGAATTCGAAACTCTTTCCCCGCAGGAATTGCAAAAAACAGAATTCCCCGGATCGGCCTTTGCCCCGGCCCGCTCACTGAACAGACTGGCAAAACTGAGCCTTTCCGCCACTGCCTCCCGGCAGGCCGATATGCCCACTGCTGCCGGAACAGAGCTGGCTGCCGCTGCAATACATGCAAGAAAATCAGGAGCTGCGAGCTGCATTGAGCAGGCTGGAAACAATTTCGGACTCATTTCCGTGAAACCGCAAGGCTGAGCCATGACAGCAAACCTTTCACTCACTGCGCAAAATATTGAGGAAATGATATCTTCCACCCTGCTGGCGGAAATGAAATACTGTCAGAAACTGGAACTATGTCAGGGACAATCCCTTGCCAGCGGTTTTACCCCCGGCAATGGAGTCTTTAAGAATCCGGAGCTTCTTCTTGAGCGTATTGCTATTCAGTTCGGCATTGAATCACCTATACCGGCAGGAAAAAGCATAAGCTACGCGGCTGATTTTATCTTTGAGCAAACTGAAGGCAGACCACAAAACCTGACCTTCTTCACCTCCGGCAGCACCGGAACGCCAGTTGCTGCTGAATCCAGCTTTGCAAATCTTGAACAGGAAACCAACTCTCTGGCCCAACTCTTCGCGGACAGGAAGCAGGTGCTCAGTTTTGTGCCCCGCCACCATATTTACGGATTCCTGTTCTCCATCATGCTACCCAAAGCCCTAAATATCCCGGTGGAATACTGGCCGCCCATGCCCGGCACAGAACAAATTCAAAGAATGCGCAGCGGAGACCTGATCATCGCCTTTCCCCTGCTCTGGAAAAAACTGGAAAAGCTGGATAGTAAATTCCCGGATAATATTTTTGGCGTAACTTCCACCGGACCATGTCCGGCTGAAACAATTACCAGCCTGAGAGCGCAGGGACTAGCCCGCATGACCGAAGTCTACGGCTCGTCTGAGACCGGGGGCGTAGGCTATCGCCACAACCCTACGGACATGTACACTCTGCTATCCCACTGGGAACGGACCGGAGATTCGACGATTGAACGGACCGCAGCAACGGGCAATAAGCAATTGCATACCCTGCAAGACAACCTCGAATGGCATGGAACACAGTTCAGGCCGCTGAAACGTGCAGACAAAGCCGTGCAGGTGGCAGGAATCAATGTTTACCCGACGCGGGTGGAAAATATTTTCAAGGAATGCCCGCAGGTCAAAGACTGCTCGGTCCGTCCCATGCGCTTTGACGAGGGCGAAAGACTGAAAGTTTTTATCGTCCCTGTTTCTGAAATTGAAAGCGCTGACCTTGAAAAAGAACTGCGCAATCTGGCTAACCAAAAGCTTTCCCGCCACGAGAAACCCGGTAAATATAATTTCGGTCCGGCCCTTCCGGTCTCGGATATGGGTAAACGAGGCGACTGGTAGCTAACGCGCATAAGCAGTTACCCACTTATCTTGCTGCTCCTTCTGGCAATCTTTCTGAAAAAAGATTACATATGATTAAACATAGACCGGAGCGCATAAATGAACACAATCAATAAAACCGCACTGCTGCTTTTTATACTTGCACTTTTTCCCCTATCCACCGCCTGTGCCGATGATATAGCCAAGGGAGTCAACTGTCCTCCCGGCTGGAGCGACAATCAGGTGGCCCGTGGGGAGAACCGAGTTAAGCAGTGCATTTCCCCATCACTGGATTCAAGCATTGAACTCTACGTCACCCCCGGGAAAAGAATTCCACTGGATAAATTGCTGGAAAATTGGATCACTGCCCTAAAACAACAGGGATTCCCGCTGCAAAAACTGATTTCAGAAAACAAAGGACATGTTTCCGGAGCCCCGGCAATTTTCCGTGAATACGAAGGGAAGTCCGATGGCAGAAATTTTGAATCACTTCTGGCAGCCAGCCGCCACAATGGGGTCAATTACATATTTCAGGGCCGCTATCCCGATGCAGACCGCGAGGCTGAACAACTGGTAAGGCACTCCCTGAACACATGGAATTTTTCCGAGGACACCCCCAAGGAAGACACTCCCTATGACTCTCCGAAAGATGCCGGAACCAGCGGCAATTTCAAAAAAATCGGAGCCTGCTGGGCCTGGGGACTCTGGGAGGCTCCCTCCGGCGCATCTGTGGTAATCCTCCCGGACGGAAGGGCCATCTTTGACGGGCAGATTCTCAGGCATTGGCGTCCCACAAATGAAGAGGGAACAATCGTCATGGAAATTCCCATCAAGTGGGGAGGCGGCAGTGCCATATGGACCCATCCTGAAGGTAGGCATGACGTAATCATTCAGGAAGAATTTCCCGAAGCACGGCAGATTCTGCTCCGCGATTCATGGGAATACAGTTACAAGGGTGAAGTCTTCCGAGCCTGCAACCATTAAGAATAGACTTTCACAAAATACAATAAAAAAGAGGAATCTCCACCCCAGAGATTCCTCTTTTTTATCACCAACATTAATGGAAAAGTTGCCACTGTTCCTCAGCACATGGTATATCCTTAAGTAAGATAAGCAGTTCCCGAAACAACGGAGGCACCATGCACGGATGGGCAGGATGGATTTTAAGGGTTGATCTAAGTAACGGAAAAATCAACAGGATCCCGCTTGAACCAGAGCTTGCGCGGGACTTCATCGGCGGACGCGGGCTGAATTCACTGACCTTATTCAATGAAGTCGGACCGCACATTGATCCTCTCTCGCCTGAAAACGTCTACTGCCTTGGGGCAGGCCCCCTTTCCGGCACCCCGCTGGGGCTAACCAGCCGAGTGGAAGTAAGCACACTCTCCCCATATTCCGGTATTCTCGGTGACGGCAATGCCGGAGGTGCGCTGGCCTTCATGATGAAACGGGCCGGATTGGATCAGATTGTCATTACCGGACAGGCCGATAAGCCCTGTTACCTCTTGGTGGAAGACGAGCAAGTAGAACTGTGTGATGCAGGGGAATTGTGGGGACTTTCCGTCTGGGAAACCACTGATAAATTGCAGGAAAAACACGGCAAGGGCACCAGTGTTGCCTGCATTGGTCAGGCCGGGGAAAATCTGGTCCGGGTAGCAACCACCATGGTGGATAAGTATGCTTCCGCCGCTCGAGGTTCAGGCGCGGTCCTCGGCTCCAAAAAACTAAAAGCTATAGTGGTCAAAGGTAGTGGGCGGGTTTCGCTGGCGGACGCTGATCTATTTAAAAAACTCGCCGACGAAGACCGTAAATTTTTCAAAGAATCAGATTTCCAGCGCGAAGTGGTCGGACAGTACGGAACCCATATCGGAATGATGATGTGGGAACCGGGATTCCGCAATTACGAAAAATATTGGGACGACAAAGATGTACCGGACAAGCTACGTCCGGAGGCTTGGAAGGAATTTTCTCTCGGGCGGCACGGCTGCCACGGTTGCCATGTGCGCTGCAAAGATTATTACCGTATTCCCTCCGGATCACGAGCCGGGGAAACCGGAAAAGCCATGGAATACGAATGTATCTTCTGCCTTGGCACTAATTGCGGGGTGACTGATCCGGTAGCGATCATGGAGATGGAAAATATCTGCGACGCATACGGCATGGATGTACTGGCCCTTGGCAATACAATTGCCATGCTCAAAGATTTATACAGCCGGGGCCTGATTGACGAGGAATTAACCGACGGGCTGGACCTGAACTGGGAAAACCATAACGACCAGATCGAGCTGCTGCACCGCACAGCCCTGCGTCAGGGACTGGGTAATCTCGTGGCTGAAGGTATGTACACCCTTGCCAAGCGGCTGGGCGGCAAGGCCATGGATTACTGCTATCATGTAAAGGGCTTGTCACGCGGGCCCTATCCCAGCGGTGTTTTCTCGCTGGCTCACGCAACATCCACCCGCGGAGCCGACCACCTGCGCGGGCGTTCTTGGGCTTTCAGCCAGCCGGACCCGGACATGTTTCCCATCTTAAAAGAACAGGGTCTGTTACTGGAAAATGTGGAAAATGACCCGGCACCAGCAGTAATAGTAGGCGAACGCATGACCACCCTGACCGACTGCATCGGACGCTGCAAGGGTGCGGTAAACAACTGGATCAGTGCCATGCCGCTGGTCTGGAAAAAACCCATTTTCGAAGGACTGGCCGAGCTGCTGACAGCGGCAACAGGAGTCAACTACACCGCTGAAAAACTGAAACAAGCTGCGGATCGCGTTTACGCACTGGAACATGCCTTCAACATCCGGCAAGGAACCACCCGTAAGGATGACCGCATGCCCCAAAAACCGGAAATTCGCGACACAAATGAAGGTAAAGACGACCTGCGCAATCACGAGAAACATCTGGACCGATACTACACCCTGCGCGGATATGATCAAAACGGACGCCCCACTCCGAAACGGTTCAAGGAACTGGGGCTGGAATTTGTAGAACAGGGGTTAAATAAAACCCCGGCCCGCAAGCCTTGGGACGGCCCGCCCATGTGGAAGATGGATAATTATCCCTCAGGGTGTAGAAGGATCTAGAACGGCAATATCTTTTAAATAATTTAGTATTCCCTGACACAGCTTGACGGTTCCTCGGCAAAAATATAAAGATAAAAAATTAAGTTTTGTCATGATTAAGACTCAAAATCATGAGAGGGAAGCCAATTCACATCCCTCTAACCTTTTCATTTTTTACCTATAAAGCAAACAAAACATGGGCGTAAAAACATACTTAAGAACAGTAGGAGTAAATGGTCTCCTGCAACTACTGAAATCGAAGCTGACGAAAAGCGATCCCATCTATAAAACAAGTAGAAAAGAATGCAAATTTCCTTTCTGGGTTCGGCTCACTACTTCGGATATTCCTACATGCAAACAAATTTTCATATACCGGGAATATGATTTTGCAGTAAAAGAATCCCCCAAAATCATAATTGATGCAGGAGCAAATATTGGACTTGCATCAATTTTTTTTGCAAATAAATATCCTGATGCCCAAATTCTCGCCATAGAACCAGAGAAAAGCAATTTCGATCTGCTTGCCCGAAACACTGCCCCATACCCAAACATAACCGCAATTCAAGCTGCATTGTGGCATAAAAACGAACAGATCAACCTTGTTGACCCCGGCCTCGGTAAATGGGGATTCATGACCGAACAAAAAGGAATCTCTGCCCAACAGAACAATATCTGCCATTCCGTTCCTGCTATTACTGTTTCCAAGCTCATGGAAGATTATAATCTCGAAAAAATTGATATTTTAAAAATTGATATAGAGGGAGCAGAAAAAGAGGTATTCAGCGACAGTTCCCCATGGGTGAACAAAGTGAATTCCATCATAGTAGAACTCCATGAAAGCCAAAAACCGGGCTGCAACCGCAGTTTTTATTGTGGGACAAATGGTTTTGATACGGAGTGGAAACAGGGAGAAAACGTTTATCTGTCAAGAAACAACTACCTGAGCAAGCAAACCGACAGCAATTAAATCTCCTTCAAACTTAAAAAAGCTTTGTCACACCCACAGCCCGGTAAAATCAAATGCATCCACATCCACCAATCCCCGATCTGTAAGTTTCAGGCTGGGGATAACCGGAAGGGCCAGAAAAGATATCAGCATGAAAGGATTGTAGGAGCAACCAAGCCGCTGAGTAGCATGGTCCAGTCCGCGCACTCCTGCGGCCACTTCAGCCAGCCCTTTATCACTCATCAGCCCTGCCACAGGCAGGGGCAATGTCGCCAGTAATGTACCGTCACGGACAACCGCAAAACCGCCACCCATGCGGACGGCTTCACGTGCAGCCAGCACCATGTCCGCATCGCTTATTCCGGCCACAATCAAATTATGGGAATCATGAGCCACGGTTCCGGCAATAGCTCCATGAGAAAGCCCCAGCCCACGCACAAATGCACTGGCATGATTGCCTGTTGCCCGGTGACGTTCAATCACCGTAAGCTTACAAATATCCCGCACTGGATCGGCAACAGGCAAACCGTCTTCCAGCAAAGGTTCCAGTTCCAGATTCTCAGTCAAAAGCTGTCCGGGAGTTACCCCGATAACCCTGATTAGCCCGCTGCCCTTTTCCGAAGCAAACATATCCTCGTCTATCTCAGCTCCCACATGCATGGAACCGCGCGGGGCAACACCATTGCCGGATTCAAAGCTGCATTCTTCTAAAGGAGTACCGTTTAAATAAACTTTCTGAATGGCAAAATCCTTGAGGTCATCCACCAAAAAACAATTGGCCCGGTAGCCCGGCCCAATTGCACCGTAACCTCGAAGCCCAAAATAGCGGGCCGGGTTGATGGAAACCATCTGCACTGCCCGTAGCGGGTCCATGCCCAAAGCCACGGCCCGGCGCACCCCGTAATCAAGATGCCCGTTCTCGCGCAGGTCCAACGCATTGCGGTCATCGGTAACTATGGAAATATTCTGGGAGTTGAAATCATTAACTACGCCGAGCAAATCTTCCATATTTCGCTCAAGAGACCCTTCACGCATCATCAAATGCAGGCCCGCACGGATCTTCTCCATTGCTTCCGAAACATTGGAACACTCGTGGTCACTGCGCGGCCCGGCAATCACATAGCCGTTCAAATCTTTTCCCGAAAGCAAAGGAGCATGACCGTCAATGATCATGCCTGTTGCAGCCTCAAGCTTGGACAGCACTTCCGGGTCCCCCGCCAGAACTCCGGGAAAATTCATCATTTCAGCCAGCCCAAGAATCCTGTCGGGATAACGTCGTAAAAAATTCTCTACATCAACAGCACCCAGCCGTGCGCCGGAATCCTCCAACCCGGTGGCCGGAACGCAGGAAGGGAACATAAAAAAGATGGATACGGGCAAATCATGGGAGATCTTGAGCATATATTCCACACCCGCACGGCCCAGCACATTGGCTATTTCATGGGGATCACAGACAACGGCAGCAGTGCCGTGTTCAGCCACGGCCTTGGCAAAATGGGGAGGAGTCAGCAAAGTAGATTCTATATGGATATGCCCTTCCACCAGACCCGGAAGCAAAAAACGCCCTTCAGCATCAAATTCGCGTTCAGCAGCATAATCCCCAAAACCAAGAAAAACACCATTAGCAATACCAACATCCGATTCGTGGATTTCCCCACTGAGAACATTCACCACCCGGCAGTTACGGATAACCAAATCAGCACGATCAGAACCACGGGCCAGATCAATCATTTGAGCCAGCTGCATAAACCCTCCAGCATTAAAACAGAGTCAAAGCAATCTCCGACACTATCAAGTTAACACCTTTGGACTGAGCAGGATAGCACTTAAATATAAGAATTTACTTCTTACCACTCCCCAGTTTGGCAATCTGTCCCTGTAGCATTTTCAGCTTCCCCCCATACTTGGAAAGTACAGTATCAAGGCGGGCGTACTTGGCCTTCAAGGTTTTCTCCAGCCTTTCCAGACGGTTCTTTTCATAATCAAGTTTCTTATCGATATTCTTGATAATTCCGGTGTAGTTTTCACTGATAATGTTCAGGATACCGGTCTTGGAATTGGTCATGTCTTTCAACGTCTCAACCATTTCTATTGTCTTCCCGGTCTTGATACCCGCTGTACCGGAATATGTTCCATCTGCACGGTTATCTACACGGAGAGCCATACCCAGCCCGGCCATATCATCAGCTGTAATCTCCCATCCGGCTATCCGGGCGGCTTTGCCGTTAATTGTGGCGGAAGTTATCTTGCCGCCTGAAACGGTATAAGAAACTTCATGACTGCCGGGCTTAGTGACTCCTTTAATCAAAGATTTGATCGTGAAGTTCGGGGAGCTGGTACTGGCCTCGTAATCAGCAGAAAAAAGTTTAGCAACCCCATCCGGGTTATCTTTCATGGCCTTTTCAAATTTTTCCTCATCAATTTTCAACAGCCCGAAATTAGCTGAACTCTGATCTGAATCAGTTTCAATACCGAGTGTTCGCAGGGTATTATATCTATCCCCGGCACCGGTGGCGGTATCAAAATTATTGAACCCCTGTCCCTTGGTGGCCGTAATATCCTTGAAACGATGGGAAGCGAGCTGCACCCCATAATTCCCAGTCAAAACCGAGCCTTTTTTGGTTTCACTGTCCACCTTGGAAATATCACGCAGGGCCTTACGCACCACATTAACCTGCTTCACGAATTCACGCACGTTTTCCATTATCTTTTCGGTATCCGTGCTCACATTGACAATAACCGTTCCCGGCGAAGTCGGTTTTTTAAGATTCAGGGTCAGCCCCTTTGAACCATCCGTGACCATGTTAGTTTCGCGTTCAATCCAGTTGTCCGCACCTTCAGGGAAGCCGTCAATTTTGACCTTGGAATTCTGTCCCTGTTGCAAATTGCTCATGGCAGAAGGAGCAAGGGCAGCAAGAGTGGTGGAACTGTTAAAAGTAACACGGTTGGCTTCACCCATTTTCAGACTGCTGAATTTAAGCCGATATTCACTCCCGGTTTTAATCGCTTCCACCTGAACATTTCCCCTCAGCTCTGTGGTGGCGTTAAGCATTTTGACCAATCCCTCCACCGTAGTCCCTGCGGGCACATCAAGGTTTGCGGTCTTGCCTGCACAACTGATACTAATTTTACTGTCTGCGGGGGAAACAACGGTCTTGTCCGAAGCAAAGCCGGAGCTGGATGTCCAGATATCGTTACGGGCCAGCTGCTTGATTTCAACCTTATAAGGAGAAGTAGGAGCGGTACTGTCCGCCGTGGCGGTTACACAGGAAGAATCGGTTGAAGTAGTAACCCGGCCCATAAACTTGCCGATACTATCCATCTTCTTAAGTGCAGTGCTCAATTCCCCCATCTTGGTATTGAGATCCTTAAGACTTTCCTTTTTCTGCACCCACTGGGATCTCCAATTCTCCAGTCTGCGCTTATGAAAACCCTGCTGCTTAACTGTCTTTTCAACAATTTTCCCGAAATCAGTACCATTCCCCAGCTTTTCAAACTTGGTCTGCCCGGACCAGTAACCGGAAGTTGTCTTGGCTGCGGAAACCTGTGCTCCAACTTTACCTATATCTGCCATGACTTTTCTCCCTTACATGTAATTAAGGATAGACAGTTCATTAATCATCCGCGAACTGCGGGCCACGGCCTCATAAATAAGCTTGCTCTGGTTAAGCTCACTAAGAAGTTCACCAAGGTCGGCATCTTCGAGACGGCTGATAAGGGCGGTATTATTGTCCTTGCGAATTTCAGCAAGTTTCTCCGCGCTGGAAGCCCGGTTCATGCGGGCCCCGATTTCTGCGGCTTTCATTTCCACATGCTCGTGAACCTTCTTCAGCTCGGCCACACATTCGCCGATGCCTTTCTTGTCATTTGTCTCCACGTAGCCGATAAGCCTGCCCAATGTTTCAAAGAGATTGCTGTTTTTATTATCAGGAGAAGGAGTAGGATCGGATTCTCCGGGCTTGGTATAAATCCCGCCAAATATTTCCTTACCCACATTGTTGACCCGGATGGAACGGCTCTGGGAAATATCAAGACGCAGGTCAGCGGTATTAGGCCGGATAACGAACTGATCTCCGCTGCTTATGGTACTCCCGGCACCGGAAGAAAGGGTCAGGCTGCCGCCAGGAACTTCAAGGCGGGAATCGGCGGAAACATTGGAATGAACCCAGCTGGACCCGTTATCGAGACTGTAGGAATAAGTGATAGGCGGAGTGTTCACATCGCCGTTCTTGTCGATACGCACCAGCACATCGCTATGGAATTTACCGTCAGCCTTGGTGATAACCTGCGTGTCCCCGTACTTGATAACATTAAGATCGTCGTTATCATCACCGTGGTACTTAAGGGCCGGACGCACGATAAGCCGGGTCCCGGTTCCCTTGTCCGTAAATTCCGTAACGGCGGAACCATTCTTCATCTCCACAGTGGCCGGACCAAGATCAAGCTCAGTATTTCCCGGATTGAGGGTTCCATTCTTCCAGGTCTTGCCGCCGTCTGAACTATATTTATAAGTGATGGTATCGGTGCCCACGGTTCCGCCGGAAGTAAACCGCACATCGACTGAGGATTCCGAAGCACCTTTCACTGCAACCACGGACCCGGCAGGAAGATTGGGATCGGTTGTGGTGGCGGACAGGGTCTGTTCGTAAGCGTTGGTATCCAGCTTATGTCCGGCAAAAAGAGACTTGCCCCCGAACTCGGTGTTGGATTTATTGAGCAGATTACCCATTATTCCACGCAGATTCTGGCCAATGGAACGCCGTTGTTCTGCGGTCAGGGTTCCGGTGGCTGCCTGCTCCGCCAGAGTCTTGATGCGCCCGATATCTGTACTGGTTTGTTGCAACACACCGTCAGCCAGACTCAGCCAGCTCGAAGCGGTCTTGATGTTTTTGATATACTGCTTGGTTTCATGTCCAAATGAGCGGCAATTGATGATCCCACCCATGGCTGCCGGATCATCGGAAGGAACCAGCACCCGCTTCTGGGCGGAGTTACGCATGGTAGCTTCAGCCATGCGGCTCATGGATGAATTCAAGTTGTAAAGCGACATATTGAAAATCTGATTGGTGGATATTCTCATTTTGTCCCCCTACTTTAGTGAAAGCAGTGTTTCGAACATTTCATTGGCAGTTTTAATCAGCTTGGCTGCTGTCTGATAAGAACGTTGATAACTGCTAATGTGGTTCATCTCTTCATCAATACTGACCCCACCCACGGATTCCTGTTTATCCACCAACCCCTTAAGCACAGTCCGGGAAATGGACATGTTGGCCTTGGCGTCAGCGGCATGCGAACCGACAGTTGCCACGAGAGACGAATAGAAATCATTAAAACTGGACTCAGTGGAAGTCCCCCCGGATTTGAAATTAACGTTCTTTTTCCCGGCAAGGGCCGCCACAGCACGGGCGGTGGTGTTATCACCTTTGTTCACTTCTCCGGCCCCGTTCACATGAGCAGCGGCGATCTTTGAAGGATCAGCCTCAATACTTGAATGTACCTTGATAGAAGCTGCGTCATGTCCCTCAAAGAATGTGTTGATGCCCAGCCCGGCAAGTACTCCGCTGGTGTCGTTAGAGAACTGGAACCTGTTATCTCCCAGCCCTTTGATGGAAAGCTTGCCATTGGTAATCACAGCCTGCGCCTTCCCGGAAAAGCTGGCATTGATGGCGTCGCGCACATTTTCAAGAGAATGCACAGAAGGATCGAAATTCTTCTTGCCCGGTGCAATGGATGAAAAATCTACAGCCGAAACCGAAACCTTTTTTCCAGTATCGGCATTGTAAAAAGCCATGCTGAAACTTCCCGAAGTGAGCTTATCCGCATAAGGTAGATTACTTTTTGCAAGCGGTATGGAACTGTCACGTAGCCCATAGGAGCCAATAGTATTGGCGTGGTTGACCAGCCCTGCTCCCTGCGAATGGGCGCGGTTCACTTCCCAGGCAATGGATTTGGCAAAAGAATTCAGCTTATCAATATAGGAACCGATCTTTTCATCACGGGCCCGGAGCAATCCGGCAATGGAACCGCCCTTTAAGCGGCGTTCTCCGTTATTTCCGGGAATGGGACTGACCGATTCGGAAGTGGAGCTGTTTCTATACCAGCGGACTTCGCTCTTTGGAGTCAGGATAAAACGGTCACCATCCTTAAGCTGGGTAGTAGCCGCGCTGGCACTGCTGCCCGCCTTTCCGAACCAGAACTTGACCCCGCCCACGGTCACGGCATCGTTCTGCCCCCCGGCATTGAACATTTTTTCGCTACCATCAGGGTTGCTGATCCAAGTTTTGCCGCCGTCACGGGAAACCTTAAACTGTGCTGCCGGAGCCGTACCGGAAGCATTACCGCCGCTAACAACCTGAATGGTCAATTCTTCACCGGACTGTCCGCTGAAATGGACTTCATCCTTGAACGAAGAGCCGTGTACCAACGAATTACGCACTTTCCCCTGTTCAAACTTCAATTCAAAGGCCTTGTCACCTTCGACCAGCTTCTGCCCTTCTCCCAGTGAAACAATTACCTGCCCGGAAGGCTCTTCCTGCACACTGATATCTACCATCGAGGAAAGACCGCGCAGCACCACATCCCTGCGGTCCAGCAAAGTATTATCAGTCGGGTTGGCAATGATCCGTTTATTCAGCTGGGCCAGTTCCTTGATAGCGTCGTTAGCCTTGCCCACTTCCTGTTTAAGGTGGGAGGTGATCAGATCCTGCTGGCGATGCAAATCGCTCATGAGTGAATTAAGCTGTGAAGAAAACTTCTGGGCCGATCCCACAAGAGCGACCCTGTTCGCGCCCAGTTGCGGATCATTGGCAAGAGACTGCCAAGCAGCCCACATGTCGGACATGGATTTGCTAACCCCGGCGTCCTTACTTTCCACGAAGAATTTCTCAACCATGGAAAGGTTGCCGGATTCAGCGCTCCAGCGGGAAAATTCCGGGGATTTATCCAGCACACCGCGCTCCAAAAACTGGGACAGATTACGCTGGATACTCTGGATAGACGCCCCGGTACCATAGGACCAGCGACCTTCCCTGATCGACATGTCTTCGTCCTGAATAACAGTCCTGCGACGGTAACCGGGGGTCTTCTGATTAGCTACGTTGTTGCCGTGAACAGTCAGCCCCATCTGGGCGTTCTGCATGGCTCCGCGGCCTATAGAAAATATATTACCAAGCATAAGTGTGCTCCCATGCCTCCGGCGGGTCTACCGACGGTCCCTTCGGGGACCAAAGAAACTTTTTTCAAAAAGTTTCTCCGGACTCTTCAAAAACTTTTAATAAGTTTCGCATCCCTGTTTACGCACAGTTGCTGATACGGAGCGGCGAAGCCCTACTGAAAAGTTTGGAAGGGATGGGGTCTGGGGAAGGGAAACTATTTCCAAAAGTTTCCCTTCCCCAGCCGCCGGAGGCATTCAAAAACTATCTCTTTAACTGAATCAATTCGCCTAAAAGCTGGTCAGCTGTGGTGATGGCTTTACTGTTGGCCTGAAAGCCGCGCTGCGTAGTGATCAGCTTGACCATTTCATCTCCCACATCCACGTTGGACTGCTCCAGCTTGTTGGATGCGATGGACCCCAGCGGTCCTGTTCCGGCCCGTCCGGTCAGGGCCGGCCCGGAATCGCGTGTCTGGGAGAAAAGGTTACTGCCTTCACGACGTAACCCATACTGATTGTTGAAATTGGCGAGGGTAAGTACGTAAAGGTCAAGCACCTGCCCGTTGGAATAACGCCCGGTAACAACACCGTCGCGGTCAACCTCGACAGCTTGCATGAATCCGGCTCCGTAACCATTCTGGGACTGGGAATTACGGGCATTCCCGGTGTCGTACGAAGTTGAGTAGGATGCGCTCCGTTTAGGAGTGGTAAAATTTGGGATGCTGGACAGGTTGGAACCGACAACGGAGGCATCTGTTGTTCCCGGCGTGGTCCATGTGGGTGGATTGCCGCTGTTGCTCAATCCGAAATCAAGAGTGATGGGGTTGGCTTTGGCATCAGTGGCAAGGTTGGCGTCGGCCTTTCCGAGAAAGTTGGCAGTGAAGATGGGCTTACCGGAATCCGACATGGGCGAGGGGGTCCAATTGTTCAGATTTTTCAGACTACCTGCGGCAGTGCCTTTAAGTGAAAAGGAACTCATGCCGATCATTTCCCCGCGCGGGTTGAAAGTCATGGTCCCGGTCATGAGCAGCCCTGCTGCGGATGAAGTCTTCAGAGCTGTCCCGTTAATAGTCCGGCCATCCTCATTGGGAGGGACGGTAACTATGAATTCGTAAATCCTGTTACCTGCCGCGTCCTTGGTCACTGAAGCTTCCTTGACCGGATCAAAATAGATGGTCAGATCGTGAGAAGTTCCGCTTTCATCAAAAGTCTTGATGGTGTTCTGAAAGGCATAACGATCTGCCGGAATGGGCGGATTCTTGGTTCCATCCCATGTCTGGTGCAGTGAAAAGAAAGGCTGTCCGGTAACTTCGCACTTATCCTCGGCCTTGGAACTGAGGTTCACGTTCATGGCTATTTCAGAAGTGCGTACCGGCGGAGACTGAAAACGATCCAATACTATATCTGTGGGGGAGCCGATGGTATCCGGTTTCCCGCTTTCGGAATTGGGATTAACTTTCCAGCCCTGAACCACGTAGCCGTGGGGATCTGTCAGTACTCCCTGCTTGTTAAAGATAAAGTTTCCGGCGCGGGTGTAGAAAGTAGCATCTGTATCCGGGTGACGGACGGTAAAGAATCCTTTACCGCCAATGGCGACATTTGTGGCTTCGGAAGAAGGTTCGAAGGGGCCCTGTTTGAAATCACCGTAAATTGAAGCGATTCCTACACCGTGCCCGACCTGCCCTATCCCCCCGCCGGTATTAACCGAACTGTAAAAAGCATCTTCAAAGGAAGTGCGCGCTCCCTTAAAACCGATGGTACTACCGTTGGCAAGGTTGTTGCCGATAACACTCATAGCCTGACTGTGAGCACGGATGCCGCTGATACCATTATACATTGATCCTTTTAAGCTCATGAGAATCTCCTTGCGGTAAAATAGTGGTTAAGCAACAACTCTTGTCACATTAGACAAAAGCACCTTGCGGCCGTCTTCAAGCTCCAGAATATTCTGGCCACCAGCCGTATTGACGGCTTTGACCTTTCCTGAGACTTCAATATTGGCGAGAACTTTTTTACCTGTGGAAGTTTCTGCACGGACTGCGATCCTGTACTGACCGTCAGCTGCGGCTTTCTTGTCCTTGTCCATGCCGTCCCATTTGAAATCAAATTTTCCGGCATTTTTGCTGCCCATTTCCACTGAGCGGACGAGTCCACCCTTTTTATCGTAAATATCTACATAAACTGATTTACAGGCTGCGGGGAGAGAAATGGAAGCGGACGTGGTTTCCGAACCTTTTTTGGACACACTGATCCCTTTGGCCATTACTGTTTTGCCGATGTATCCGGTAGCGTTAAGCCCGATCACGGTTTTAACAGTCTTGGTCAGACCGTCCATTGCTTTGGAGATGTTGGTGAGTCTTTCAAGAGAGGAGAACTGGGCCAACTGAGCAAGCTGGTCCTTGTTATCCATGGGATTGACGGGGTCCTGATTTTTAAGCTGAGTAACGAAAAGCTTCAGGAATGCGTCTTTATTAAGATCCTTGCTCGGGGTCTTAGGTTTGGAATTCTTAGTAACATTATTTAAATACGTGGTAGCGTCGATCATGATTTCCTCCTGTTCTGCACAACAGCTTGGGTCCGGCGTGAAATACGCAAGACAAGTTGATGCGCCTCAAGGAGGCAATCAGCCTATGAACCGGGATTCGGCATGATCAAGGCAGGAAGGAAACAGTTGATGAAGGGGTAACCGTTTCCAGATGTGCAGACGTGAGAGGAAGTGGGTTGTGGAGGTCTTTCTATCACGCCATGGCCTTGAACTCCCGGTCATTATCATTTTCAGAATCTTTTTCTTGAACAAGCTCCTTGGCTTTTTCAATGCAGTGTCCGCCGAAAGGGGCGACGACTGCTCCTTTAAGGTTGCGCCTCATCTCCATAACCGCCGTTCTGCAAGACCGGCACTCGGCAAGATGAGCCTCAAGTCTGCTTACCAATTCATCAGAAGCAGTGCCATCGAGATACATGCATATCTCATCAATTTCAGGGCAGGCAGGAGTTGGCCCGAAAGGCAGGTCTTTCTCCATGCGGCTGCAACTTTTGCGTTCGGTTCCGTCCATGGAACACCTCGTGGTTGTTTTTCTGTCGGCCCATCCGTGTGCCGACAGGGTTGTCTATACCGTGTCCGTCAAATTCATAAAATGAATTTTTTTTAGACACTAACGGGTCAGCGCATAAGTCTCCCCACTGACTCCGTGGTAGGAGCGAAGTTTGATCAGGGCCTTATGTTTGGCACTTCTGACCGACTGCTCCTTGATTCCGATAAACTCGGAAATTTCAGAAATATCTAGCCCGTCCTCAAAGAAAAGCTTCACTATCAGCTTTTGACGTGGCGAAAGCAATTGCTCCGGAATGTCCAATTCTTCATGGTTTGAATCGACAGGAGCCTCAAGTTCATTAATAAAATCGTCCAAAGGGGCCAAACAATATACCCCCTTTCGTAAAAAATCCATGGTCACACTTCTGGATATAACCATTAGCCATGTTGTAATCTTGGCTTTGTGCGGATCATATCTTTTTAACAAACTTCTATCATTCTGTACAAGACGCAGAAAAACATTCTGACAAATATCATCAGCGTGATGCTGAGAGTAGTAACGTAGTTTACTCTTTAATGTATTATTAATGGTAAAATAGATTATCCCCGAATATTTCTCCACAAAAGTATTCCAGGATACGCTATCACCTTCAGCGCACTTTCCGACAATGTTGATTACTGTCTTATGTTCTACGTTCAAAACAATCACCCGATGTCTTTGTTTAATGCTTCTTAATGTTTTCCCTTCATCATAACAGGCTGATTGCCTCCATGGGCATTCTTACAACTGTATACGAAGAAAAAATCCGAAACATCCCCACTATCTTAATCAAAACTTGATAAAAATTAATCTATCTTAATTTAATCAAGTCAAACCAAGGCCTTAACAGCAGAACTTTTTTTGTCTTGCCGAGGGATAAAGACTCCTGTCCCTTACTCAATAAATTCGGTGCGAGGCTGATTTTTCAAAGTAAGTCCATGCCGTAAATACGGGATACGTATTTGAACTCGAATGAAATAAAAAATCACGCAGCTATTAGAAAATGGCGAAAAAGGATTCCGCCCGGTTGGTTGTATAAGCACTCTAAACAATTTTTCAAACCATCTCAATAGGCAATATTTTCCGCACCTTAGATACAAAGCGAATAATAAGTAGTACTTGTTTTTGCGTCATAAAATATCTGTATTTTCAATTAGTTCAACCCAAAAAACATCAAGGCAAAGACTTTTTCGCCACGGCTTATTGACAAGATAAATTGCTTAAGGCAATATTTCCGAAAACGTTTGCGGTTACGTTTGCACAATCGTTTGCAAAGCCCGGAGCAACGGACAAACCAGAGCATAAAAATGAGCAAAGCATTTCAGGACCATCCGCATAAAAGATTCAATCCCCTGACCGGAGAATGGGTGCTTGTTTCACCGCATAGGACTAAACGTCCGTGGCAGGGCAAGCAGGAAAAACCTGCCCAAAACACCCTGCCCCCATATGATGACAAGTGTTACCTCTGCCCCGGTAATACCCGCAATCAAGGTGCGACCAATCCTGATTACAATGACGTTTTTATTTTCGACAACGACTTTCCCGCACTGCTCCATGAATCAGTGGACAGCTTCAGCGACGATGACAATCTTTTTAAAATTGAACCTGAAAGCGGAACCTGCCGGGTAGTCTGCTTCTCTCCCCGCCATGACCTGACCATTTCACGCATGCAGCCGGAAGCCGTTCGAAAAGTAGTTGATGCGTGGTGCGACCAGTGCAAGGAGCTGGGAGAACGTGAAGATATCGGCTATGTGCAGATTTTTGAAAACCGGGGCGACATCATGGGCTGCTCCAACCCTCATCCTCACGGACAAATCTGGGCCACCCGTTCCATTCCGGTCATCCCGGAAGCAGAAGACAAATACCAACAGGAATACCTTGATAAAAAGGGAGAATGTCTGCTCTGCCGTTATCTGGAGCGGGAGATTGTAAACAAAGAAAGGATCATTTTTGAAAATGATTCCTTTATCGCTCTTGTCCCTTTCTGGGCTGTCTGGCCCTTCGAAGCCATGCTGCTGCCTAAATCCCATATGGGCGCCATAACTGAAATGAATCCGAGACAGCGCGATGAACTTGCCGATGCACTGATACGCATGGGCACCCGCTACGATAATCTTTTCGAGACATCTTTCCCCTACTCTATGGGTATCCACCAGCGGCCCACACGGAAAAATGGAGATCACTGGCACTGGCACTGGCACATTCATTATTACCCGCCCCTGCTGCGTTCAGCCACGGTGAAAAAATTCATGGTCGGCTTTGAAATGATGGGCATGCCCCAGCGAGATATTACTGCTGAGCAAAGTGCCAAGCAGTTGCGAGAACTCCCTGAAATTCATTATCTGGACCGGGGAGAATAACATGCATTCCATGGAGGCTTATCGTAAACACCTGGATGAAGGCGGATTTGACCGGCAACTCAGCCTGATACATTCACACGCCGCAATAGATGAGTCACGTGAGCGCATGGCCGATCTTCTGCACTGCATGCTTGAACATTTCGGCCGAAACAAAATTGGCTTTGCCAGCGCACCGGGCCGAACCGAAATGGGCGGCAACCATACCGACCACAACCACGGTCATGTGCTGGCCGCAGCTGTCAATCTGGACTGCCTTGCCGCTTTTTCCAGAGCCGAAGACAACGTGGTGACCATTATTTCCGAAGGCTACAATCCCATCACTGTAAATATTTCTGACACCGCCCCCCGCAAAGAAGAAAAAGAAACCAGCGCAGCGATCGTACGCGGAGTAGCTGACGGACTGCGCAAACGGGGATTTAATATTGGTGGTTTCAACGCATGTGTGCACAGTACTATCCCTGCCGGGGCCGGACTGAGTTCTTCCGCTGCGTTTGAGGTGCTGGTGGGCCGTATTTTCAGCTATCTTTTTAACAAGGGGAAAGTTGGCCCCCTTGAAATTGCCAGCGTCTCCAAGCAGGCCGAGAACATCCATTTCGGTAAGCCCTGCGGTTTCATGGACCAGATGACCAGCTCATTTGAGGGCATCCTGTCCATTGATTTTGATGATCCGTCCAATCCGGGAATCACCCGTGTGGAACCGGGTTTCAATGCAGACAACGACTCCGATGGATTTTACGGAACCGGATATCGACTTTGCGTCATCGATACCGGAGGCAGCCACGCTGACCTGACCCCGGATTATGCAGCTATCCCGCAGGAAATGTTTCAGGCCGCCAAGTGTTGCGGGCAGGATCAGGCCAAAGGACTAACCATGAACCGAGTTCTGGACCATATGGACAGCATCCGGGAAAGTGTCGGAGATCGCGCCGTCCTACGCCTCCTTCATTTCCTTGGAGAAAACGAACGGGCCCTGAGACAGGCCAAAGCCCTGATTGATGGAAATATGGATGATTTTTTACGGCTTGTTGCTCAGTCCGGGCACTCCTCCCGCGATTTGCTCCAAAACTGCTACAGCCCAAGCACGCCTAAAAGACAGCCCATCCCGCTGGCCCTGACACTCACCGAACTGATTCTAGGCTCACAAGGGGTGGGCCGGGTCCATGGCGGCGGGTTTGCCGGAACCATCCAAACCTACGTACATAATTCTGATTTCGAGAGATATTGCCATGCCATGGGAAAAGTTTTCGGTGAAAAGTCAATAATCGAACTGACTCTCCGCCAACCGGGAAATGAGTTCCTGACCATAACTGAAACAGGTACAGGAGCATAACATGGGACACATGACCCTCAAAGATCTCGCAGGCAAACTGGGAATATCCGCATCCACGGTTTCACGCGCCCTGCACGATCACCCGGACATCAGTGACAAGACCAAAGAAGTGGTCATGGCAGCGGCTGAAAAATACGGCTACCAGCCCAACCCCATTGCCCAGAGCCTGAAGAAGCAAAGCAGCAAGATCATCGGGGTGATTGTCCCTGAAATCCGGCACAATTTTTTTGCCACAGTTATCAGCGGCATTGAAGAGGTGGCCTACAACGCCGGGTATATCATCATGGTCTGCCAGTCCAACGAGACCCTGCAACGGGAGATAATGACCACCAAGGCTCTGGCTGCCAACCGGGTGGCCGGGGTGCTCATGGCAATTTCCCTTGAAACTACCACCTGCGACCACATGCGCACCATAATGCGGCAGGGTATCCCGCTGGTCCAGTTTGACCGGGTTGTAGATGAGCTGGATACCGGAAAAGTAGTCATTGATGATTTTCGGGCCTCATACAGAATGACTTCCCACCTTATTGACCGGGGATACAAACGTATCGGTTTTCTTGCCGGACGCGAAGGTATCTCCATGAACAGACTGCGCTTCAACGGCTATTTGCAGGCACTCAAAAACCACAGCATTCCCTTTTACCCGGAACTGAACATCAACATCGGCGGTTGCCGGGGCAGCAACGGACGAACCGGAGCAGATGAGTACCTGAAGATGGACAATCCCCCGGACGCCATACTGTGCATTAATGATCCCGTGGCTGTAGGCGCGTTCTGCCGATTCCGCGAGGAAGGCTGGCGCATCCCCGAAGATGTGGCCTTGGCAGGATTTTCCGGCTCACCTGAATCCGCACTCATCGAACCGGGGCTGAGCTCGGTGGACCAACCCGCCTTTGAAATGGGCAAGACAGCTGCCACCCTGCTCCTCAAGCAGCTCAAGGAAAAAGAAAATTTCCGTCCTGAAACCATCACTCTTGAGACAAAGCTGCTCATCCGCGGATCGAGCTACAAGGAAGTGATTTAATGGGAGTAACTTACAAACCATGGGGCCGCACTTCCTCCGGAAGAGAAGCAATGCTCTTCACTCTGGAAAACAGCACAGGCTGCAAAGCGCATATATCCACATACGGATCAACTCTGACCGGGCTGGAAATCCCAGTTGATGGAGAAAGACTTGATGTTGTGCTGGGGTTTGATTCTTTGCAAGAATACATGACTGATGGCAACTACATGGGAGCCACTGTGGGCCGGGTTGCCGGAAGAATTTCAACTGCATCTTTTGAGCTGGACGGACAAAAATTTCAACTGGACAGCAACGAAGGTCCCAACCACCTTCATGGCGGAGCAAACGGTTTCAACCGACAAATCTGGGAAGTTGCAGCAATTGAGGACAAACAAAACACTCCCTCCCTGACTCTTTCTCTTATCAGCCTGCACCTTGCAGGCGGATACCCCGGAAACCTGAAAGTGGAAGCAACCTTCATCCTGAACGAAACATCTCTGCGTATCACCTACCGGGCTACAACTGACAGCCCCACCCCCCTGAATATGACGGCACATCCCTACTTCAACTTAAATGGGGACGGACGCGAAATAAGTAATCATCAATTGAAGATTTTTTCTACAAAATCAACTAAGTTCGATGAAGCTCTCATTCCTGATGGCAATGTCATTGATATTTGCGGCACTGAAGCTGACTTCAGCGAATTTACCACGCTGGGCAAAACCGCACAGGACCGCTTTTATGTTCTGGAAAATGAGTGCGAAGAACTTATTCCGGTAGCCATTGCCCGCAGCAATGAATCTGGGCTTGAGATGGAAATCCGTAGCAATCAACGTGGAGTGCAACTCTATACTGCCGACGGCGTAAAAGAAGGAACTCGCGGAAAACACGAAATTAAGTACGGCCCTCAATGCGGCTTCTGTATTGAACCCATGGGCTACCCGGACGCGGTCAACAGACCCGAATTTCCCTCCGTGATTCTGCATCCCGGAGAAAAATACAATCATTCAACCGAGTACAGGTTCCGCAGGATTTCCTGAAGGAACTGGAAACGAACAAGGCGAAATGAAACATGGCAAACGTAGAGCTTAAGAACGTCATCAAGCGTTATGGATCAGTCGAGGTCATCCACGGTGTGGACCTTTCGGTAAACGACAACGAATTCATCGTGCTGGTCGGCCCTTCGGGATGCGGCAAGTCCACCCTGCTGCGCATGGTAGCCGGTCTTGAAGACATCAGCGGTGGGGACATCCACATCGGCGAACGGGTGGTCACCAATGTATCCCCCAAGGACCGCAACGTGGCCATGGTTTTCCAGAACTACGCCCTCTACCCGCACATGAGCGTTGGCGAAAATATGGGTTTCTCCCTGAAGATGCATAAAAAGTCCAAGAACGAGATTGAACAGCGCGTAAACGACGTTGCCAAGATTCTCGAACTGGAACCCTACCTGCACCGCAAGCCCTCGGAACTTTCCGGTGGACAACGCCAGCGTGTAGCCATGGGCCGGGCCATGGTCCGCAATCCCGATGTATTTCTTTTCGATGAACCGCTCTCCAACCTTGATGCCCAACTGCGCACCCAGATGCGCATGGAACTGCGCAAGATGCACATGCGGCTCAAGACAACCACCATCTACGTCACCCATGACCAGATCGAAGCCATGACCTTGGCCGACCGCATTGTCATCCTCAAGGACGGCCATATCCAGCAGGTGGGCACCCCGGTGGAAGTATTTGAAAAACCCAACAATGTATTTGTAGCCCAGTTCATCGGTAACCCGCCCATGAACATCCTTGAGGGTGAGATCAAGGTTATTGACGGCAAACGGTATGTTGTCAAAGGCAATACTAAATTTCCAGTGCAGGACCATCAGGGTCCGAACCTCAAAGACGGTGATCCGGTACTGGCCGGACTGCGCCCGGACTCCATCAAAATGGGAGACAATATCGAGCGGTTGCAAAAAGACTGGTGGTGCAGCGGAGAAGTTGTCGTCTCTGAAATCCTCGGTGCCCATTCATTGCTTGAAATCATCATTGATGGCGAAAACGAACTCATTGCCGAAGTGGAAGGCCGGGTTGTTGCCCATCCCGGCGAGATTGTTCCCATCGGATTTGAATTTGACCGCATGGTCCTTTTCGATTCTGAAACGAAAGAGGCGCTTTACTAGAGAGGCAACGTCAACAGTAAACGTTAGTGAGAAACATTTACTGGAAGAATCTCTAAAAGCGGCAATTTATAAAAGGCTTTTGGATAACGTAGAGTGTTTTAACATTTAGGAGGAAACATGAAACAGTCCCTAATTAAACTTTGCTTGGTGTTCGCGGCGGTAATGCTGCTGGCGGTTCCGCAGGTCTCACAGGCCAAGGAACTCAAAGGCGATCTTGAAATTTTCTCATGGTGGGCGGGTGATGAAGGTCCGGCTTTGCAGGCCCTGATCGGTCTATATAAAGGCCAGTACCCCAATGTTAACGTCATTGACGCTACCGTCTCCGGCGGTTCCGGCGTTAACGCCAAGGCTGTACTGAAAACCCGCATGCTCGGTGGTGAGCCGCCGGACAGCTTTCAGGTTCACGCAGGTCAGGAACTCATCGGAACATGGGTTAAATCCGATCGCATGGAAGATCTGACCTTCCTGTTCAAAGAACAAGGCTGGATGGACGCTTTCCCTAAAGGTTTGGTCAAGCTGATCGGTACTGACAAGGGTATCTGGTCTGTTCCCGTTAATATTCACCGCTCCAACGTGATGTGGTACATCCCTGCCAACCTGAAAAAATGGGGCGTGGAAGCACCTAAAAACTGGAATGATTTCCTGAAAATTGCTCCCAAACTCCAGAAAGAAGGCATCACCCCTCTCGCCATGGGTGCAAACTGGACCGCAACCCACCTTTGGGAATCCGTTGTTATCGCATCCATCGGTGCTGAAAAATGGAACAACCTCTGGACTGGCAAAATGAAGTTCAACAGCCCTGAAATGATCAAGGCTTGGGAACTCTTCGGCAAAATCCTGCCTTACACCAACACCGATGCAGCCTCTCTTTCATGGCAGCAGGCAACCGATATGGTTATCGACGGTCGCGCAGCATTCAACATCATGGGTGACTGGGCCGCAGGTTACATGGAGACAACCAAGAAAATGGTTCCGGGCAAAGACTTTGCTTGGTTAGCTTCCCCTGAGACAGAAGGTGTATTCATCTTCCTCGCTGACTCCTTCGGTCTGCCCAAGGGCGCACCCAACCGCGACAACGCTATTGCATGGCTGAAACTGCTCGGTTCCAAGAAAGGCAGTGATACTTTCAACCCCCTCAAGGGTTCCATCTCCGCCCGTACTGATACCGACCTGAGCAAGTACAACGTTTACTTGCAGTCCGCAGCCAAAGACTTCGCCAAGGACGCTGTTGCAGCATCCCTGATCCACGGCGCAGCAGCCAACGAAACCTTCATGGGCGGCTTCGCACAGGTCATGGAAATGTTCCTGAAGACCAAGAATGCCAAGGCTACCGCCATGGCAAGCCAGCAGCTGGCTGACAAAGCCCAGATTGGCAAATAAGATATTCGCATTAAGTAATTAATACCGCGCCGGATACAGTCCGGCGCGGTCCCAAAAGAGGTTTCGGCATATGAGGGAAGCATCACGGGACAGACTGAAGGCGTTTTTAACCCTTCTGCCATCAATCATCCTGATCGCCGTTTTCGTTTACGGTTTTATCGGCAACACCATCTGGATTTCCATGACCGATTGGGGCGGCTCCGGAGCACTGGCTTTTGATCCGCAGAAAAATTTCATCGGTCTGGATAACTACGTGGACCTGTTCAATGGATTCCTTTCCGCCGGATTCAGGCAGGACCTTGTCAACGCGGTCTACTATTCGCTTATGCTTTTAGCCGGAGCTATCGGCCTTGGCATGTTCATCGCCATCCTGCTGGACCAGAAACCCAAAGGCGAAGACGTCCTGCGGACAATATTCCTGTATCCTATGTCCCTTTCCTTTATTGTCTCCGGTACTATTTGGCGTTGGCTGCTGGCACCGCAGGGCGGAGTCAACGTGCTGCCCACCTACTTGGGTTTCGATGCCCTTGATTTTCAGTGGACATCATCCACCAAGGCCATTCTTGAATTCAACTGGCAAAATATTTTACAGATCCTTATCTATATTGCAGCGTTTATCTTGATTCTGGTCGGACTGTTCCTTCTTAAAGGCGATCCGCAAAAGGCAGTTAAACGCTGGCTTGGTCCCGGAGTAGTTATCGGAGCATTCGCATGGCTGGGCGGCTCCCTGCTTCCCAAGACCCTGTTCATGGAAGAAATGCACGGCTTCAATCTCGCCACACTGGGTATCATCATCGCCACAGTCTGGCAGTACGCGGGCTACACAATGGCTCTCTACCTTGCCGGATTCAACGGAATTTCACAGGATTTGCGCGATGCGGCAATGCTCGACGGAGCAAGCTCCACCAACTATTACCGCTATGTCGCAATTCCCATGCTCAAACCCATCACCATAAGTGCGGTGATCATCCTCTCGCACATCTCGCTGAAGATGTTCGACATCATTTTCGCCATGACCGGACCGGACAACGCCCAGACCGGGCACCCGGCCCTGAATATGTACATGACCACCTTCCGGGCCAACGATTTTGCTCGGGGAGCGGCCATTGCCATTGTACTTTTTCTGGTGGCAGGCACCTTCATCGTTCCCTATGTGATCGGCCAGTACAAGCAAAGGAGAAGGGGATAAACCATGAGTACTACAACCCAGAAATCATCCATTACCCCCGGCTCCATCCTGCTTTACGGCTCACTTTTTGTACTGGCTCTGTTATTCCTCATGCCGGCCTACATGGCGATTGTCACCGCACTTAAGGACCCGGCAAACATCAGCCTGCCCACAGCATGGGAGCTGCCGGAAAAATTTAACTGGCAAAGTTTCCCGCAAGCCTTTGGACTGCTCAAGTCAAACATTGCCAGTTCACTGATCCTGACCGTCTGCGCCACCGCACTTTCCACGGTACTCGGTTCACTGAACGGCTACGTATTTTCCAAGTGGAAATTCAAAGGCAGCGAGCTGATTTTCACACTGTTTCTGTTCGGCATGTTCATCCCCTATCAGGTTATCCTGATCCCGCTGTTTCAGACCCTGCGGGCCATGAACCTGTACGGCGGGTTACCGGGTTTAATTCTTGCCCACGTGGTTTACGGGCTGCCCATCACCTCGCTGATTTTCCGTAACTTTTACTCTCAGATCCCTACCGCGCTGGTGGAATCCGCAAGGCTGGACGGGGCCGGATTTTTTTCCATCTACACCAAGATAGTCTTCCCGCTGTCCATCCCCGGTTTCGTAGTCACCAGTCTCTGGCAGGTTACCCAAATCTGGAACGAGTTTCTCTGGGGGATCTGTCTAACACGCCACGAAGACAACCCCATCACCGTAGGGTTGGCCCAGCTAGCTGGCGGACAGGCCGTAAGCTGGAACCTGCCCATGGCCGGATCAATGATGGCTGCGCTCCCGGTACTCATGATTTATATCTTTCTCGGCAGATACTTTATCCGCGGATTACTTGCTGGTTCAGTAAAAGAGTAAAGAACAGATAACACGGCGAAGCCCTAATATAAGTTTTTGGGATTCTTAAACCCTTTTGCAAAAGGGTTTAAGCCGCCGGAGGCATACATGAAACAATTCTTCATCGCGGGACTTGGCGAAATATTATTTGACGTACTGGCTGATTATGAAGAGATCGGCGGTGCCCCGGTCAACTTTGCGTACCACGCTGGCAAACTAGGCGCTGACGGCGCAGCCGTCTCTACTATCGGAGATGATGAACGTGGTCGCCGGGCATCCAAAGAATTGATGAACCGTGAACTCTGCCTCTCCGGGGTCAGCATTGACCGCGACCATGAGACCGGATACGTGGAAGCCCGCTTGGATGATCAGGGCGTGGCAACCTACTACTTCCCGGACGACATTGCTTGGGACCACCTGAAATTGAACGATACCGCCATGGGCTTTGCCCCGCAGGTGGATGCGGTCTGCTTCGGCACCCTTGCCCAGCGCAGCGAGATAAGCAAAAAGGCGATCCATACTTTTCTGGATGCCGCCCCGCAGGCCCTCAAGGTTTATGACATGAACCTGCGCCAGCTTTTTTATAGCAAGGAAATCATTGCTGAATCCCTGCAACGGGCTGATGTGCTTAAACTGAATGATGACGAAATTAAAGTCATCGCGACCATGTTTGAACTTAAAGGCAGTGAGCGGGATATGCTCAAAAAACTGCATAATGAATTCGAACTGAAATGCTCAGTTCTGACCCGTGGAAGCAACGGCAGCCTGATCATTAGTGACACCGATGGAGTTGAGCATCCCGGAATAAAGATTAAAGAAATTGCCGATACTATCGGTGCAGGTGATTCTTTTACCGCATCGGTTGCCATAGGACTGCTGCTGGATCATTCGCTGGAAGAAATTAGCGAACACGCCAACAGGCTGGCTGCCCATGTCTGCACTTGCAAAGGGGCTATGCCCGCTATTCCTAACGAATTTAAATTGATAAAATAATTTTTCAATACAGGATAAAAACATGAAGAGAAGCGAGATCAACGCATTAATCGTCAAAGCCAAAGAATTTTACGCCAGCCACCGTTTCAACCTGCCCAAATGGGCCTTCTGGGGACCGGAAGATTGGAAAGGCAAAGGCGAAAGCGAAGTTGTGCGCAACATGCTCGGCTGGGATTTGACCGATTACGGCAAGGGCGACTTCGACAAACTGGGGCTGATCCTGTTCACCATCCGCAACGGTAACCTTCAGACCGGAGACCCAAAGCCTTACGCAGAAAAAATCATGATTCTGCGTGAAGGCCAACTTTGCCCCATGCATTTCCACTGGTCCAAACGCGAGGATATCATCAACCGTGCAGGCGGCAACCTTGTCATCAAGTTATACGGATCTAATGAAGACGAATCCATGTCCGATAAGCCGCTGGAAGTAAGCGTGGACGGTTTTATACGCACCGTGAAACCGGGCGGCGTGATCGTACTCGAACCAGGGGAATCCATCTGCCTTGAACCGGGCATGTACCACTGCTTTTACTGCGAAGAAGGAACCGGAGACGTCATGGTCGGAGAAGTAAGCGCGGTCAACGATGACAACATCGACAATCGCTTTCACGAACCACTGCCCCGCTTCCCCGAAGTGGACGAGGACGAAGAGCCGATCCATTTGCTGGTTACTGATTATGGAAAATATGTGTAAATAAGAACTCCACTAACTTCAATAAAAGCCAAAGAAATGGAAGCGGCTAAAAAATAGGCAACCCCTTCCAAGAGAATGCAATGAAAAATTTAGAGCAGCGAAACTAAATCCGCCGGAGTATCCAGCACAATATTGGCCCCGGCCTGAACAAGCTCTCTTTCTCCACGGAAGCCCCATCCGGCACCGATGGAAATCATGCCTGCATTGACCCCGGTTTTGATATCCACATCGGAATCACCCACAAACAGTGTTTGCTGCGGGGACACACCCATAGCTTTTGCAAGTTCAAGGGCAACATCCGGTTCAGGCTTGAGAGGAACATCCTTGCGTCCGCCGTAGACAGCGAAAAAGTCAACACCCGGCAGAAATTTATTAACCGCATCCACGGTAAACTCATGCGGCTTATTGGAAAGAATGGCCATCTTTTTACCGCAAGAAGCAAAATCAACAAGCACTTCCGGAACCCCGGCATAAGGTTTGGCAATAGTATTCAGCCCTTTGTTGAACTCTTCAAGCAGGACAGGAACAAACTTATCATAAATTGCCTCAGTCCGCTTTTCTTCAGGTAAAGCGCGCCATGCAAGTTTCTTCGCACCTGCCCCAACAAACCTGCGGTAAGCATCCACCGGGTGAGGCGGGAAGCCCATGCGGGTCAAAGCAGAGTTGCCCGCAGCTGCTATCTCGCCCAAGGTATCAAGCAGAGTTCCGTCCAAATCAAAAATTACAGCGGAAAAATCAAGTGAACATTCCATATCTATAACCGTTTTTTTAAACTATTTAGAATGCGTTACGTCAGTCAAAAAAACATCATTTCGGGTAATCAAACTCCGCCCGTAAAACATCAAGAGCCAGTTCTTCTTTTGTTTTATATTTGTCTTTATCAATGAGCGTAGGCTGCCCGGTGGGCGGAACATCATGATACATATATTTATAGATATCAAAATTCAGACAAGTCTTATTGCGCAGATGCATTTCCCTGAACCACTGGCAACCCACATCCAGAATCTGCTTGCCCACATTGATGAAAGCCCCGAAAGGAGTCGCTTTGCCCACTGGCATAGTCATTTTGCGGGCTATCTTCATATTTACCAGACAGCACCATTCATTGACCCTACATTCAGGCAACGGCCATGGCTGCTTGAAAAAAATATCATGCATGCGCGGCAGGTGATAGGCCCGGACCTGCTTGCCTTCCGGCGGCTGTGCACTACGGTAGAGATCGACCAACTCCCGGAAGTCCGGGCGGTAATCCATGTACGTATCAGGTGAACATTTTCCGGAAAAAGCGGCCGGACAATACCAGCACTGCCCGATATGCCCGGCAGCCACATGGTCACCTATACCTTCGACCATGGCACCGATGATGTCCTGCCTGAAAATGGCATCGTTATGGATGATGAGTACGTAATCCTTGTCGCTCTTTTCCCAGCCGTACTGGTAACGCACGGAATGACGGTATTCCTCATCATCCACCCGATCCCATTCAATGGGAAAGCAGTAATTCCAATACTTGGGCATGAAATATTCAATTTTGTGGGAGAGGGCATCCAATACATATTGATGACATCCCGCATCAATGCCCTTGGTCTGGGTATTTTCCTCAATAAAATAAATTTTATCAATATGCTGCCCACTGGCCCGTTCCAGGGACAGCAGAGCAAGACAGGTTTGCAAAGGCTTGCCGCAAACACTGATGATCACATCAACCTTACTCATTTATTCTACTCCGGTAGCACGGCCATTACGCCGAGATTTTTAATCTGTACGCCATGAAAATGGGCCATCTCTTCAGGAAAAAATTCATCGGTCAGATCGAAGGACCACGCCCCGGCTTCAAAGCTGAAAGTATCAAAACCCAAAGCTTGAAAATCCCTTGCCAAATCAAGGGTATTCCACATGTTATGATGGGCCATGAATTTGTTCTCCCCGGTCAGGTGGGCCGGGGGAAATATTACTTTCTTCATAGCCCGGAAAGATAACGTATTAGCCTTCCACATATTAATGGCAGCCTCTGCATCGGTCAGAACAATGGTAATCTTGCCACCCGGTTTGAGCTTGCGTTTTATGTCTTTCAGGAACTTTAAATAATCTGCTGTGGGGATGTGCTCAAGGGTGTGAATCATGCGGAATTCATCAACCACACCGTCTTCGGGAATAAAACCGTCGAGGTCGAGGATGTCGTGTTTAATATCACAATTATCTTCAAAATTAACGGTGGTGAATTCCCTGTTCCTGCCACGCCCTCCGAGATCAAATTTCATTTAAAAACCTCCGGGCAATGCAGTTGTAGGTGGTATCGACCTCTTTGATTATCTGCGGAGTCAAACCGGAAAGATAACGATCCCAAGCGATGTTTTCCCAGAGATGCAGGGAATAAACCTTGCCCAGATCAGTGTCGTTATCCTCATAAAGGGCTTTCAAACCGAATTTATTAAACAGATGCTTAAAAAAACTTGTCTGCGGCTCAATGTGAATATCTGCGGGAATGGTCTTGGCAAGCTGTCCGGGAAAAAAAACCGAATGGTTGTCCCATTCCGGGGTACCGGGATTCCCACCCTTAAAAGCTCCGGCATGCCCGTCCATCCAGCGTTTGGCAAAACGGCTCTGGCGGGTACTCATCATAAAAGCATTGCAAAGCCCCATCTCCCCCTGCCTGCCCATGACAAAAGGCTTTTCAAATAACTCTTCCGGGAGCGGATTCACGAAGATGGTGTCCATGTCCGCATAAACACCGCCGATTTCAAGCAAAGCATTAAGCCTGACAATATCCGCCTGATGGGCATAGTGCTTAATGGGGATACCGAAAATCTCTTTTGGTGGTTCGACTTTTACAAGCTTGACCAGCGGCTTGATAAGATCCCAATAAACTCCGAAGGGTTCGTGATAGTAATGGAAAAAAATCCTCTGCGGTCTATTTACTCTAGCACAGGAAAGAACAGCCAAAGCATGCGCAAGGTGTAGCGGTTCGGTCTGTTCCTTGAATCCGAACACAAAATGAAAAATCTTCGGGATCATAAATACGCACACCTATACTTACATGTTTAACTTCACCGATTATACTTCGACTGTCTTTCTTTTAATAAAACAACGTTAAATTTGATATAGAGAACTTTTGCTCATTAATCCACATCATTCAAAGATCACTTCCGCCGGGACAGCATCCGGTCCTTTGCGGGCTGTGGTGGAAGGAGGAGCGGCATGCCACGGGCTTGGGGCCTTGGCCATACTGTGGCCGAGCACAAAAAGTTTGCTCATGTAAACCGGGCTGAACATTTCGTCAGACTCTTCGTTGTAATCTGGTGGGATGAAAGTCAGTTTAAAATCAATACCGTCCCGCTGGGAGGTGTAATACATGCGATAAAGATCGCCGATGCCCTGATTGCGGATCAACCCGGCAAGTGAACGAGCGGCTATGCCCCCGATGTACGGTTCCACCTGCACTCCTTCGGTAACAAGGGCGTCATTGCGAATTACATAAAGAACGATCTTTCTTTTTTCGCCTATTTTTTCCAATTCCTCGGCAAGATGAATGCTGGGCGGATAGGAAAAAACCTGATTGCTGACCCCGCCGTCCACGTGCATTTCATCGTAAATTCTATCTCCGGCCTTAACCTTGAAATAGACCGGAGGAAAGGCCACCGGAACAGAAGCCGAAGCTAAAATAACATCACGGATAAGCTGATCCGCTTCCGGGGTTCCGTACTGGGCAAGGGCACCGATATCCCAATAGACCGGGCGCATGGCATCAAGATTGGTGGTTCCGATAAGCAGTCTGCGCCCTTTACGATGCTCGGCCCCGATCTTGGCTATAAATTCGGCATTAATAAATTTTTTCAGGGCCTCACGCAAAGGCTCAGTACTATACACCGAGTCCCCGGAAACAGCGGAAACATAGGATCGCTGCTGAACAAGATCGCTGGTTTCAAAGGTGGTATAGAACATCTCGATGAAGGGATCGTAGTCAGACCCCATGAAAGCAAAGGGAGCAATGAGTGCCCCGGTACTGACTCCGGTAACCAGCCCGAAAGTAGGACGATCACCGCGCTCAGTCCAGCCGCAGAGAAAGCCCGCGCCAAAAGCACCGTCCGCACCACCGCCGGAAAGGGACAGGAAGCTGATCTCAGCTGGCAGTTTATTCATTCTGCCCAACTCGGCCCATTTTTTCATGACCGCGTCCATGTGTTTCGGAGTGGTATCCCCGAAAAAACGGACCTGATCATATCCGGGCAGACTGGCCTGAGCCTGCATCTCCACAGGAATGGGATTACGCTTTAATCCGCATCCGGAAACCAGAATCAGCAGCAGAAAAAAGATTAGCTGTCTGCAAACCCGTCCAGCATATTCGTGCTTAAATTTCATAATCATTTATTGCTCCGCCATAACATATGGCATGATTGTCTGTTCCAATTATCCTTATCCAAAAACTTAGCAGGAAAAAGACAGTAATATTCCCTTAACATTTCACTATAGCAGGGGTCCAGCCCTTCACAAAGCTGGACATTGCAGCCTAAGCGTTTAAAAGTATAAGCGGTTAATAGGATATTCGAGATGTAAAACTTATCCAACGAACGCACGGAAACGAGATGAATATACTCTACTACGATTGTTTTTCAGGCATCAGCGGTGACATGAATCTGGCCGCCATGATTGGACTTGGAGTCAACCCCAATTTCCTTTGCGATGAACTTTCCAAACTTGGACTGGATGACGAATTCAGCATCAAGATCTCCGAAGATTCCCGCAAAGGCATTTTCGGGACCCGCGTAGATGTGGAGCTTGCGCATCACCATCATGACCACGGACATACGCATAATCATGGTCATCACCACCATCATGAACATCGCAACCTGAAAGACATAGAAAAGATCATCAATTCCAGCAATATCAGCGAGAAAGTCAAAACAACCAGTCTCGCTATTTTCAAACGGGTTGCCAAGGCCGAAGCCAAGATTCACGGTAGCACCCTTTACGAAGTCCATTTTCACGAAGTCGGAGCCACTGATTCCATAGTAGATATAGTTGGCGCAGCCATCTGTTTCCATGCGCTCAAAATTGACGAAATATGGTGTTCAGCCATTGAACTGGGCAGCGGATTTGTCAATTGCGCACACGGTAAAATTCCCGTTCCCGCCCCAGCCACTTCCGAAATACTCACCGGGAAGCCCACCACCCAAGGCGCGGTGCCCAAAGAAACCACTACCCCCACCGGAGCGGCGATACTTGCCGAACTGGTTGACCATTTTCCTGATTCTCCGCGCATGGCTGTGCAGAAAACAGCATACGGCATCGGACACCGGGACAATGAAATTCCAAACGTGCTTCGGGTACAGCTTGCCAAAGTTGAAAAGAAAACAGCATCCCTGCCCACGGTCCCGGCCCGTTTGCTGCAATGCAACATTGACGACATGACCGGGGAAATGCTTGGCGCGGCACTTGATCAGCTCATGGAAGACGGAGCCATGGATGTGCATTTCACGCCCATCGTCATGAAAAAGAACCGTCCGGCAACCACCCTGTCCCTACTCTGCGGAGCTGAAGACGAAGACAAATTCAAACGGCTGATTTTTAAGCATACCACCACCAACGGCATCAAAAGCATTGCCATTGAAAAGACCACACTTGGGACTTCTTTTGACAAACTCGAAACCCCGCTTGGTCCGGTAACCATGAAGAACGCCCTTCTCGACGGCAAGATTATTCGCTCCAAGCCCGAACTCGAAGACTGCCGCGCTTTAGCAAAGGCGCATGAGATATCACTGAGTGAAGTCTATTTACAGATTGGAAAAGTAAGAGAGATTTGATGCGCTACGCGCTTTTATTGAGATTTTTTGCCTCCGGCGGCTTAAACCCTTTTCCAAAAGGGTTTAAGAATCCCAAAACGTTTTAGTTGTTTTCACTGGTTACTTTGATGGACACACTTGCTTTAAAATATAAAAGACTACTCGAAACTATTGCTGACACAGCCGGTTCGGTCATAGCTTTTTCAGGTGGCGTGGATAGTACTCTGCTGCTCCATGCCGCAAAAGAAACTCTTGGCGAACGTGCCTTGGCTGCGTCTATCACCACGCCCTATGTTCCAAAATGGGAACAGGACGAGGCAATGGAATTCGCAAAACAGGTGGGTGTAAAACATGTTGTGCTGGAAATCGATTTTCCACCTGAACTGCGCATGAATCCGCCAGAACATTGCTACACCTGCAAGAAAATTTTGTTCAGTAAGTTGCTGGGAGTATCGCAAGAGCACGGCTTTGAACACGTCCTTGAAGGCACTAACATTGATGACCTCAGCGATTATCGCCCCGGCATCAAGGCCTTGCGTGAACTTGGAATCCGCAGCCCCTTTGTGGAAGCTAAACTGACCAAGCAGGAGATCCGCGAACTGTCCCGCAGATTCAACCTGTCCACATGGGACAAACCTTCTTTCGCCTGTTTGCTATCACGCATGCCTATGGATGTTGAGGTAACTGACGAAGCCCTGCGCCAAGTTGAACAGGCCGAAGTGTTCCTAATGCAAATCGGCTTCCCGGCTGTGCGGGTCCGCCATCACGGCGAAATTGCCCGTATTGAAGTTCCGGCTGACAGACTGCAAGATTTCATCAACGCCAATGAAATTTACGAGATCAACAATAAATTAAAAGAATTCGGCTACCGCCATATAACGCTGGACCTAGAGGGTTACAAAATGGGTAGCCTGAACAAGAAATAAAACAGCCCCTAATAGGGATTCTTAAGGGGCTTAGCTCCTTAAGCCGCCGGAGGCGAAATGCGATCTATAAAAAGCGCGATAGCGCATCAAATCAAAGCGTCGCAGACCCGCCGGAGGCCTACGATGGAGAATTCACAATGACCAATGATAATTTAAAAAATATTTTACATGCTATCCGTGACGGCAGCATGGATGTGGATCAGGGGATGGAGAAGCTGCGCGACCTGCCCTATCAGGATATCGGCCACACCAAGATTGACCATCACCGCAGCCTGCGCAACGGCTTCCCGGAAGTTATCTACGGTGAAGGCAAAAGCCCGGAACAGATTGGAGATATTTTCGAACATATGTGCGGACGTAGCAACGTGCTGGCAACCCGCGTTTCCCCGGAAACAGCCGAGCACGTAATATCCCGTTTCCCGCATGTTGAATATAGCGCGACAGCCAACACCCTGACCTGCAAGAGCAGGCAAATCGAATACAACAGCGGCACCGTGGGCATCATCACCGCCGGGACTTCCGATCTGGACGTTGCCGAGGAAGCACTGGTGACCTGCGATATGCTCGGCAGCCGCGCCGCCATCATCTCCGACATCGGGGTGGCTGGAATCCATCGCATGTTCGACCGCATTGATGAGATCAGAAAATTCTCCGTGCTCATCGTAGTCGCAGGTATGGAAGGCGCACTTTCCAGCGTTGTCGGTGGTCTTGTAGAACAACCCATCATCGCCGTGCCGACCTCAGTAGGCTACGGGGCCAGTTTCTCCGGGCTGTCCGCGCTGCTCGGGATGCTCACTTCCTGCGCCAGCGGAGTGACAGTAGTAAATATTGATAACGGCTTCGGTGCGGCCTGCGCAGCATGTAAGATTAACAAGGCTATTGATAAATAGGAATGCCTCCGGCGGCCCTTCGGGGACCAAAGAAACTTTTTGGAAAAAGTTTCTCTGGACTCTTCAAAAACTTTTAATTGGGCTTCGCCGCTAGCGTATATAAAATTAAGATATAATTTCCAGCACTTCCTCAATCCCCTCACCACTCACACTACTGGTATGAATAACTTCCTTTGCTCCGGCCTGCTTTAAAAAGCGTTCAGCCAGAACGGGATCGGCGTTGGGTGCATCAACTTTGGAGACAAGACCGATGACCTTGCGATTGAACATGGAAGCGAAAAGTGGAGGAAAAAGACTGGTCCGGCGGGTAGAATCTTGGACGATAGCCAAGACCTTACAATCTGCGGAAGAAGTTATCAGGGCGTGGTAAAACCAGCTGTTCTCTAAGAATTCACCGGGGGTGTTGATAAACGGGCCGAAATGTTCCACGGCCATGGCGCGACGCGGAGAGTAGGATTCCCCGGAAAGAACTTTGATAAGCGAGCTTTTGCCGGAACGGGTCTCACCCACGAACATTGTTTTTTTCATAAGATGCCTTCGGCGACCCTGCCGGGGGCCTCAAACCCTTTTCCAAAAGGGTTTAAGAATCCCAAAACGTTTTAATAGGCTTTCCCGTTTCATATGGCAAAACCTCTTCTTGATTTTAGGATCTAGTCAGCTCCACAGAAGAGTAATGCAGGGTACCCTCAAAGTAATCGAGTACGGCACGAAGCGAAGCTTCCACGCTGGCAACATCTCCCAGAATCAGCAATGAACCGCCGAAGCGATCCAGAAAACCGATCTCCACAGAAGCAGCCTTGGTGGCAACATCAGAGGCGATGATCACACCCTCACTAGGGGTGATAGTCATAATGCCGATGGCCCCGGAAGAATTATCATCCAGACCGAGCTTGAGATAGATATCCCGGTGCGGGCTGGCAATAAGATGGGCAAGAGTAACCTGCTTACCGGGAACGTATTCCTGAATAATGCGCTGTTTGTTGTCATTGTCCATCATGCTTGTACTCCTGAAAAATTAAACGACGTTTTGCCATCCGAAGCGGCGAAGCCAAACTAAAAAAGTTTGGGATTCTTAAACCCTTTTCAAAGGGTTTAAGGCCCCCGGCAGGGACCGTCGGTAGACCCGCCGGAGGCTCTTCTTAAAATTAAATCAACTGCTCTTTAATGCCTTCGCTGGGGGAAGGAATAACCACGTGACTGTGAACAGGTCCGGACTCGCCGACACCTTCCACTCCGGCCTCAACAGAGGCACTCACGGACCCCACATCACCGGTCATGGTCACATATGCTTTACCGCCAAGCCCTGCTGCCATGCGAATTTCGATCAGGCTTACATCAGCAGACTTGGCTGCGGCGTCCGCTGCAAGGATACAGGATGCGATAGTGTAGGTTTCAATCACACCCAGCGCATCAATCTGCGGAACAATGGAAGTTCCGCTCAGAGCGGGGATAACATCCTCGTGCACGCTGGCGATGGTGAAATGATCAACGACCATATCCGCGCCGATTTCGCAACCGACTTCAACGGAACTCTTTACCGACCCGGTATCCCCGGTAACAACAACAATATATCTGCCCGGACAGGTGGGGCGGGCCATAACCAGCTCGACCTGTGCTGCTTTGAGCATTTCATCTGCGGTGTGTATGCCGAGGGCAACGCTGTTCAATTCTACACAACCGATAGTACGTAAATTCATATCTAAATCCTCTTTGGAATCCCTGATAATTATTTCTTAATAACGACTACGCCGTTCTCAACGCTTTCAACAACGCCGTCAATGCTGGCGTGAACCCTTGCGCCCATTGCGCCTTCGGGAATTTCACCGAGCAAGTCACCGCAGCTGACCTTATCTCCTGCGGAAACAACACACTGCGCCGGGGCACCGATGTGCTGACCGAGACGGATGTTGACCACGGAAGGTGTGAACTCACCTGCGTATTCAGGATGACCGTCATACTTGGTCAGGTTCAAACGCTGAATCAGACGCTTGGTGGGAATGGCTCTGCTCTCGCGGAACGGGTTGGCTTTCAGCTCGTTGCCTTTGGATTCCCAAGTCACGCGTTCCTTCATCAGAATCTGCTTGATCTGGGCATTAACCTCACGCGGTGAAATCATCATGGGGCAGGCGAATTTTTCACAGATGCCGCACTCGGAACAAAGTAGTGCTTCCTTGGCGATCTCGCTGTCCAACTCGTTGTTGGCGATCACCCGCATCAGTTTGTGAGGATGCAGCGAATGTCCGAGCAGGTTACGCGGGCAAAGATCGGTGCAGCGGGAACACTGACAGCAGATAGTGTTAGTGATGCGGCGGATCTTTGCGGGGTCCATGACCTTGCCTGCTACCACGTTATGGTTCGGGGGCAGGACCAGAAGTCCGCTGGTGGTCTTGGTTACCGGCTGGTTGGTATCGGGAAGGACCCGGCCCATCATGGGACCGCCGTCAACGACTTTGTAGTCGGAAATGGTCGGTCCACCAGCGAATTCGAGCACATCGGAAACAAGGGTACCCACGGGAACTTTAACAACCATGGGGGTCTTAATTTCCCCGGCAACGGTCAGGTAGCGATGAGTAACCGGCTTACCGTCTATGGCAAGGGCAACGTTGAACAGGGACTCGGTGTTACTGACCACAGCACCCACCTGAAGGGGAATGCCGCGTTCGGGAACAGTACGGCCCAGAACTTCGTAAACCAGCACCTGCTCGTCACCGGCAGGGTAAAAATCTTTAAGTACAAAGCACTCGAGACGACCGGAAGTGTCACGTCCGACAGCAGCTTCAACAGCCTTAACAGCCTTAGCGTGTTTGCCCTTGAGACAGATGATGCCTTTCTTGGCTCCAGTGCAATCCATGATCGCTTCGAGACCGCGGATCATGGTATCTACTTCCGCTTCCATGAGGTAAGGATCGCTCATGAGCAGCGGTTCACAGGAGGCACCGTTTACCAGAACGGTATCTACTGTTGCTTCAGCTTTAACGTGAGTCGGCAGGCCGGCACCACCGGCACCGACAACGCCTGTCTCGCGAATAATATCAACTATATTTACAGCCATTTAATTATTCCTTCAGATTTGCCTCCGGCGGCCCTTCGGGGACCAGAGAACCCTTTTGATTCGCCCCGTCCTGGGGCTCACCCCTGCGGGGCGTTGCCTTTCAGACAACGTCCAAATCCGCTGTCCTGCGGATTTGTGTAAAAGGGTTCTCTGGACTCTCCTAAAACTTTCATTAAGCTTCGCTGCCGGGGGTGTTCAAAACTGCTATATCTACCAAGCCTTGAGCAGAAGTTCCTTTACGTCATCACGAGAAGGAATTCTGGGGTTGCCTGCAGTGCAGATATCATCGAGCACGTTGCGGGCAATGGTGTTCAGGCTGGTCTTGAAAACACTTTCATCAATCTTCAATGCGCCAACGTTGTTAGGAATACCCATGGACTCGTTGAGTTCACAAACCGCATCGATGAGGGATCTGGTGCCTTCTTCAACGGTTTCTGCGGGCAGTCCCAGCATGGTGGCAATTTCATGATAACGGATGCCCACATCAAAGCTGTTGAACTTGATTACGTGGGACAGGACTACCGCATTTGCCAGACCATGCGGCACATGGAAAATTCCGCCGAGGGAATGGGCGATTGAATGGGTGATACCCAGTCCGCTGTTATTGAAAGCCATGCCTGCCATGCAGGAACCGAGCAGCATGTTCTCGCGTGCTTCCATGTCATCACCATTGATGTAGGCCCGCTTGAGATACTTGAATACGTAACGAATAGCGTATCTTGCGTAGATGGAAGTAAAAGCGTTGGCCTGACGGGAAGTGTAAGCCTCAATGGCGTGGGTCAGCACATCCATACCTGTTGCAGCAGTAACATGCGGCGGCAGGGAACGAGTGAAACGAGCATCAAGGATAGCCATATCCGGGATGAGCATTTCATCATTGAGGGGAATCTTGACCTCATTGACCTTGTCGGTGACCACGGCGATGCTGGTAACTTCTGCTCCGGTACCACTTGTGGTGGGGATAGCAACCAACGTGGGTTTGGTCTTTCCTTCAAGGGCCTTGCTGGCGAAGAAAGAAATGGACTTAGCCGCATCAATGGGCGACCCGCCGCCGAGAGCAATGATCAGGTCGGCCTGATTTTTAAGGAAAATCTGTGCTCCCTTGGTAACTGTCTCAAGGGAAGGATCGGGTTCAACCTCATCAAAAATGATGTAGGGAATCCCATTACGATCCAGATGAGTACGGACCCGGTCAGCAAACCCGGTCTTAACCATAAAGGAATCGGTAACAATAAAAGCCCGCGTAGCCGGAATAGTCTCCAGATTATCCAGAGCGTCCTCGCCGTAGCAGATTTTTGTTTTTCCGTAGAACTGTGTCACCCTTTTCTCCAATGAATCAAAAATATCAGGTTATAATCTATTCAGCTTGAAATTTGTATAGGGGCGCAGGTGTGAGGGGTGATGGGTACCTGCGCCCCTTAAGTCCTTACTTTACAGCGCATTTGGGAAGAATAACTTCCACTTCGCTGTGAGGACGGGGTATCACGTGTACGCTGCGCAGTTCGCCTACGCGTTCAGCTGCTGCTGCACCTGCGTCTACTGCTGCTTTAACAGCACCAACATCGCCGCGAACCAAAACGGTTACGAGGCCGCCACCGACCTGTTCACGGCCGACGAGAGTTACGTTTGCTGCTTTAACCATAGCATCGGCTGCTTCAACAGAGCCGACCAAACCTTTAGTTTCTACCATTCCGAGAGCATTGGATGACATAATTTTCTCCTCTTAGGATACTAAGCTTTAAATATTTCCTTTAACGGCTTCAGCAAACTTGAAGCTCATTTCCTTGAGCTGACCAAGATCGGTGATTCCGTATTCTTCCTTAAGCAGAACTGCGATGCCCATGACCAGCTCTTCGCATTCGTCACAAACTTCTTTGGTGCAGTCCGGGTTTCCGCATCCACCATTACCGGCTTCGGCAACAGCAGCTGCGGCATCTTCCACGCGGGCAAGGCTGATCTTTCTCTTACGGAGCTCATCTTTAGCACCGGGAGTCAGGATCATGGTATTGTCCACATAGAGAGTGTCACTGTCCGGGCAGATAAATGAATCAAGATTGCCCGCTTCGATAAGTTTCTTTTTCATCTTTACCTCGTTCCCCGTACTAAGGCCTTTACGACCGAGGCGTCGGGTCCGGGGATGACGACCGCCTCAACAAGATTGTTGCCCAAAACGGCAGATGCAGCATCTGCGGCTTCCTGAACCGCGGCAACATCGCCGCTCATAACGAAATATGATTTACCGTTAATACCCTGCCCTGCTACAAAACGGGCAAGCTCAACACCTGAACGCTTGACTGCCGTATCCGCTGCAACCACTCCAGTGGAAACATTACGACACTCAATAACCCCGATAGACTGAACATTTGCAATGGCAACGGGGCTTTTCAACACAGCCGCCACTTCCGGAGAAAGGCTGGAAATAACAAAGCTGGCCTTGATCTTGCCGCCGTCTGCATTGGCAGAATCGACACTGGCTGACACAGCTGCACGCTCACCGGAGACAAAGATCAGATATCTGCCGGAACAAATAGTGGAAGCACGGACAAGATCTACATCCGCGGCTTTCATCATGGCATCCGCAATGCGTACTCCGGGTGCGATGTTCCAGCATTCAACTATTCCCAGCGTATCCATAATAATTAGACCTGTGCCTGAACTTCGTCGATAATGCCCACGATGGAAGCATCAACCGGAGCATCATGGTTACGCAGGGCCATGCGTGCGGAACTTCCGGTGGTAACCAGAACCTGCTCGCCGATGCCTGCGCCCACGCAGTCCACGGCTACGAAAATTTCTTCACTGCCCTTTTCTTCAATATCGAGCCGCTGAACAACCATCAGCTTCTCTCCGCTCAGAGTCTCCTCTTTGCGGGTGGCCCAGACATTGCCGACAACTTTGCAGATAATCATAAAACAATCCTTAGAGGGTCTTGCTGATGTTAATGTTCAGTTCCTTGGCTGCTTCTTCGGCAAGCGGGGTTACCCGTGCCGCAGGCAGTACCACCAGTTCTTTAGCACCCTGCCCCGCCGCGTCACTGACCACCTTTTCGGTGATCAGTGCTTCCCTGAATTTCAGGGACTCGGGGCGTTTGGGTTGAAATCTTTTCATACCGAAGCCAGCGAGAGTCTTTTCATGCGCCTGATAAAGAGCATACAGAGGGCCGGGAGCAGTCTGACTGTACTCTTCGTAACCGAAGGCCAGAACTTCCACGGTCTGGCCCAGCAGCATCTGCCGCAGAACCTCGGTCATGATCTTGCCGTGGGCTTTACCAACAGCGAGGTCAGACATTTCGCAGACGCACAGGGAAGGCACGATGTAACGGCTAAACTGTGCACAGGAAGCCTCTTCGCCGAAGAAGTAGTATTCATATTCATCGCCAACGCTGTTGCGCACTTTCTCGGCAACGAGGCAGTCGCGTTCGGCCAAAACCAGCGCACAGTCCTTTTTAGGATCTGACTTGAGCTGTTTCAGCACTTCTGCTGCGATGGATTTAACCAGTTCATTTACGTCTACGGTCATGTTGTATGCCTCCGGCGGCCCTTCGGGGACCAAAGAAAACTTTAAAAAGTTTTCTCTGGACTCTTTCAAACTTTTTTAGCGGGCTTCGCCCCTTCGGTTACTACAATCTGCTGTTCTAGCAGTTCAGGGCGATGCCCAGTGGAGTTACTAAAAACGGGTTGGCCGGTTTGTAGACCGGGATACCCACTTCTTTTTCCACCACTTTTTCCATGTCCTTGAGACAGCATGTACCGCCTACAAGGTAGATGGCTGAAATATCGCGATCCTTGATGTGACTCTTAACGATGGTGCCCATTTTCTGGACTACCGGACGAACAACAGGCAGGATCTCGTTCTGTCGTTCCTTAACTTTTTTCAAATCTTCGGCTTCTTCAAAACTGACCTTGTAGTTACCGGAAAGAACCAGAGTCACGTGGGTTCCGCCGGTAGCTTCGTCAGCTACGTAAACGACTTTGCCGTCTTCCAGAACAGAAAGCCCGGTAGTGCCGCCGCCGATATCGACGATGACACCGTTTTCAAGACCAAGCACAGCGTTGGCTGCGGTTGGTTCGTCCAGAATGGAAGTAACTTCCAGCCCGGCACCTTCCACCACATACTGATGAGTGGAGCAGTCCTTTTCCCCGGTTCCCGGAGGAACTGCGATGGCTGCGCGTTCCAGCTTACGTCCCAGCCTTTCTTCAAGCTCGCCCACCAACTTGCGGGTGATGCGGGTTGCGCCCATGTAATCAACAACCAGACCGTCTTTGATGACCCGAGCAAATTCCATGGCGCAGGCCACAGGTTCTTTTTTGCTGTTCAGGACAACCACCACGATGTAAGCGGTACCGAGATCTACACCCACCAGAAGTTCCTCGTCAGGACTGACGGAAACGGTGTTCTCAATGCAGCTCTCAAGATCACTGATCTTCTGGTCAATTGCTGAAAAATCCATGGTCTCAACTCTCTCCCCGCACACTCAAGTAAACAAAGCGGCGAAGCCTAATAAAAGGTTTTGAAGAGTCCAGAGAAACTTTTGCAAAAGTTTCTCTGGCCGCCGGAGGCATCTCTTATCTTACAATCTTACCGGTAACAGACTTGTTCCAGCCTGCGCTGTTGCCTTCATCGGGATCGATATGCATAGCAAGCTTGAACTGGGGGTTAACACGTACAACCACGTCTTCGAGGATAACCGGGCGTTCGCTTTCAAGGCGTACGCTGACGCGGTCATTGTCTTTTACGCCGAGCTTATCGCCGTCTTCGGGAGACATGTGGATATGGCGTGCAGCCACGATAACGCCTTCTTCGAGACCGACGATTCCGGTCTGAGAAGCAAGGATGATACCGGGAGTTCCGGCAACATCACCGGACTGACGAACCGGAGCTTTAATGCCGAGAGCACGCGCTTCGGTGTTGGAAATTTCTACCTGTGAAGCGGAACGTGCGGGTCCGAGCACAGCAACGTTGTCCATTACGCCTTTGGGGCCGATAAGGCGCACACGCTCTTCGCAAAGAAACTGACCGGGCTGGGAAAGTTCACGAACCGGTGTCAGAGGTTTGCCGTAAAGCTCAAGGGCGTCCTGCTCGCTGAGGTGAACGTGACGGGCGGAAAGCTCTACAGGAATAGGCTCGCTTGCTCCGGTAGATACGGAAACGTGCGGAGCTTCGGTCTTCAGCTGGTCGATTACGCCTTTGATGACCCCTTCCATGATATTATTAATGACTTGTTCGTTCATGCTCATTTCTGTGTGAAAAATATTGTCCGTTCTGATCAGGTATCGCGCCGGGCGCGGTACGGCCTACTTTAATATGGCCGGGGAAGGAAAGAGCATGCGGGCAAAGCTTTCCTCCCCCGGCCTTGATGCCTCCGGCAAACCGAAGGCATTCAAGACTAATTAACCTTCAGACTTAGGAAGGATGATTTCAACTTCGCCGTGGGGGCGGGGGATTACGTGTACGCTGATGAGTTCACCAACGTTCTGAGCAGCTGCTGCGCCAGCGTCAGTTGCTGCTTTAACAGCACCAACATCGCCGCGAACCATAACGGTTACGAGACCGCCGCCAACCTGAGTCTTACCGACCAGAGTTACGTTTGCTGCTTTTACCATTGCGTCAGCAGCTTCAACAGCGCCAACGAGACCTTTGGTTTCAATCATACCCAGTGCGTTCAATGAGGACATTTTTGTTCTCCTTTAAATTGATTTATCGGCCTTTCGGCCACCCTCTATTCCCTGTACGGGAATCGCTTTTTATATTTTCGAGCGGGAAGTTCAGACTTCCGGCTATACCATCTGCTTAAGCTGCTCGACGATCATGGCAGTGATTGCCTGAACATCGATGGACTCGGAATCGGATGCATGAGCCGCAGGAGCGGATTCGCAAGAAAAATTTCCGAGATCGTAAGCCATTCTTCTCACGTTCATGAGGTTGAGCGGAGTAACGTTATCTGAAGTGGAGCTTCCGCCTACAGTACCGCAACCAAGGGTAAAAGAGGGGAAGAGAGAGGTAGTGAGGCCTACAGCACCGTGGGTGGACGGAGTGTTAACCAGCATTCTGGAAACAGGCTTCTTCATACCGAATTCACGGATAACTTCTTCGTTCTTGGAATGGATGGCCAGGGAATGACCAATGCCGCCGTTTTCGAGCAGCGCGTGGCACATCTCGCAAGCACCTTTCCAATCTTCAACAACGTAGAAACCAAGCAACGCGGTAAGTTTTTCCTTAGAGAAAGGATACTTGTGACCGACACCTTTTTCGTCAGAGACGAGCAGGCGGGTTCCGGCAGGCACGGAAATTCCGGCCAGCTTGGCAATGTAACCGGCATCGCGGCCTACGATTGCGGGGTTCATAGAACCGTTACCGCGTTCCATGACAGCTTTAACCTTGGTCAGGTCTTCGCCGTAAAGGAAGTAACCGCCCTGTGCGATAACTTCAGCTTTGACCTGCTCGGCAATGCAGGACTCGGTGATAATGGACTGCTCGGATGCGCAGACAGTACCGTTATCAAAGGTCTTACTTGCAAAAATCTTGGTGACCGCATCTTTAATGTCAGCGGATCTTTCAATGTAGGCGGGAACGTTACCAGCACCTACGCCGAGAGCGGGGGTACCGGAGCTGTATGCAGCCTTAACCATGCCCGGACCGCCGGTTGCGAGAATGAGATCGGAAACTTTCATGAGCTCGCCGCTACCCTGAATGGTAGGCACGCTCATTACGCTAACCAGATCTTCACTTACGCCGCAGTCGTGCAGTACGGAACGGATAATTTCAACGGTCTTACCGATACATTTCTTTGCACTGGGGTGCGGGGTGAAAACAATCGCGTTCCCGGACTTCAAGGCAATCATGGATTTGTAGATAGTCGTAGACGTGGGGTTGGTGGAGGGAACGATCCCTGCAATAACACCCATGGGAACGGCGATCTCGACAATCTTCTTTTCCTTGTCGTCGCAAAGCACACCGATGGTCTTCATATCTTTGATGGCTTCGTAAAGGCTCTGACTTGCAAGAACGTTCTTGGTCTTCTTGTCTTGAACCTTACCGAAACCGGTCTCTTCAACAGCGAGTGCTGCAAGGGACTCCGCCTGAGCGTAAGCTGCTTCGGAAATAGCCTTTACAATGCCGTCAACCTGTTCCTGAGTCATTTCCACCAGATCAGCCTGTGCTGTTTTAGCGGCACGAACCAGTGAACGGGCTTCTTGAATGGACAATAAATCCTTGTCTACCATTGGATTACTCCTCTATCTGCCTGGTAACATTTATAATCGCGTCAATAAGTGTCTTCTTGGTGGCTTTCTTGACCTCTTCATTGGTCAAGGAAATACCGTCCAAGTTTCTGGCAATCTGCCGGACCTTACTGATTTTCATTTTCCTGAGTTCCGCTGCCCGATACTTCGGGTCTTCCTCTGCCGGGGCAACTTCCTTTACTTCGGGAGCAACCGGGGCTTCAGGTGCGAACTCTTGCACTGCCGGGGCTTCGGATTCCTTTTTCGGAGATTCCAAAGTTTCGACTTTTTCTTCCGCAGGAGCTGGTTGAGTCTGCTCTGCCGCAGAAGCGGGAGATTGTGCTACTTCCCGTGAAATTTCTTCAGCTTTCGCAACAGGCACGCTGGTTGCGATAATCTTTTCCAGTTCATCATAGGGACGGGCGATCACATGACGGGAAACCAGCTCTGCACCTTCAATGCGTGCGATAGCTGCTGCCCCGGCCTCAACAGAGGCCTGCACTGCGGAAACCTCGCCGCAGACAGTGATGGTCACCAGTCCGCCGCCGGAAATATTCTTTTCCAGAAGATTTACTGCGGCGGCCTTAAGCATTGCATCCGCGCCTTCAATGGCGGCCAGCAGTCCTTTCGTTTCAATGAATCCAAGTGAGTTCATAGCTCTGTTCTCCCTAATCGCTGCTTTGTCTTAGTGTCTAACCACTGAGACCGGAAAATTGTACTTACTGATGGCCTGCTCAATGCGTTCGAGATCGGCATTGCTCAATTTGGGGTCACCTTCCACCGGATATTCCCAACCGAGTTGGGTGTACTTGTTCACGCCCATCTTGTGGTATGGAAGCAGATCCACCCCTTTGAAATTTTTAAGATCCTGATAAGGCTTGAGCATTTTCACAAGTTGCAGAACTTCTTCTTCGCCGTCGTTTACGCCCTTGAGCATGGGCATTCTGATCTTGACGTTGTTCCTGTTCTCAAGGAGCCAGATCAGATTCTGGAGAATCATCTCATTACGCACACCGGTAATTTCGCGATGACGCTCGGAATTCATGTGTTTGACGTCGTAAAGGAAGAGATCCACGAATGGAGCCACTTTTTCGATAACTTCAGGACGGGCATAGCCGCAGGTCTCAATGGCGGTGTTGATGCCGCGCTGCTTGCAGGCCTGAAGCAGACTTGCTGCTGCCTCGGGCTGGGCCAAAACCTCTCCTCCGCCGAGAGTCACACCGCCGCCGGAAGTTTCGTAAAAAGGGCGATCCTCTTCGATCATCTCGACAAGTTCGGAGATGCTCTTTGATTCACCAACGATTGCCAGAGCACTTTGCAAGCAGGCATGTTCACACTTGCGACAGCCCACACACTCGGCATCACGGTCGATGAAATGTTTTCCTGCTCCGTCCATTTTATGGACACCGGCGGGACAGACGGAAACACAGTTTCCGCAATTTACACACTGATCCTGCTTATAAAGGATCTGGTAGCGTTTATACTGTCCCTCGGGATTCGAACACCATTCACAGCGCAGGGGGCAACCCTGGAAGAATACGAGAGTTCTCACTCCCGGACCGTCGTGCATATTGTATTTCTGTACGTTGAATATCTGTGCTTTTCTTTCAATCACGGTACTATTCTCTTGCTGTGCTGTTACTTCAAATCCCGAGGGACTTTTATTCAATCAGTAATTGAACCTAGATCGCGTTCATCATGGTACGGCTGATAATTTCATCCTGTACGTCTTTGCAGAGTTCTACGAAGAACGCGGAGTAACCGGCCACGCGAACAACGAGGTCACGGTACTTCTCGGGGTGCTTCTGAGCGTCGAGCAGGGTTGCGTTATCAAGGTAGTTGAACTGCATTTCGCCGTTACCCAGTGCGCTTGCAGTACGCATCAGGGTAATGATGGAGTTTTCACCTTCGGGGGTGTCGAGCAGTCCGGACATGATCTTGAAGTTATGAACCATACCGATATTCATCAGGTCGTTTGCCATCTTGGAAACAGACTTGATAACCGCGGTGGGTCCTTTGTAGTCCGCACCCTGAGTCGGGCTGATGCCGTCGGAAAGAGGCATCCATGCGTCACGTCCGTTCGCGGATGCGCCGAGGAGCTGACCGAAGGGAGTGTTGTTGGAGATAGACAAGGTTCCGTGGCTGAGTACGGAGTACAGGGTCTTGTACTTGCGGTGCTCAGTTTCGGTGAAGTGAACCAGATCAGCAGCGATCATGTCGGCGTAGTCATCGTCATTGCCGTACTTGGGTGCTGCGAGGCAGTCAGCCTTCATCTGATCAAATCCCTTAAATTCAGCAACGAGAGCTTCGTTCATCTGAGCAAGGGTGTACTTTTTGTCTTCATAAACCAGCTTTTTAATGGCGGCCATGGAGTCCGCGTAAGTGGCGAGACCGGACCAGACAACGCCGGGACCGAAGTTGTACATGGCGCCGCCGGAGGCTACGTCAAGTCCGGACTCCATGGTGCCTTCGTACATAAGGGACATGAGGGGTTTGGGAGCATGTTCCCTATGAACGCGCTGGGAAATTACAGTAGCTACGCTAGTCCACTTGGTAACGTATTTGATCATTTCCTTAACGGCACCTTCGAATTTCTCGTAAGTGTCGTAGGATTCAAGAGAACCCATATCCGGGCAAACCTGCTTGCCGTACCAGAGAGGCACACCGTGGTTCATGACCAGCTCGATGCAGATAGGCCACTGGGTGTAAGCAGTGGAGGTCCACTGGTAGAGACGGCCGGACTTCTGGGGTTCAACACAACCCATCAGGCAGTAGTCGCGTGCATCTTCCATGGATACGCCTTTAGCGAGCATCATCTTGATGTGAGCATCGTCAAAGTGAACTGCGGGAAAGCCCATGCCGGAACGAATAACATCAACAATTTTCTTTAGGTACTCGTGGGGAGATTTGTTGTGAACACGGGTAGCCAGAGAAGGCTGGTAGACCTTAACGTGACGGACTGCATCCATGAGCAAGTAAGTCAGATCGTTGGTTGCATCATAACCTTCACGGGTGACACCACCGACGCACATGTTAACGAAAGGCTGGTAACCGGCGAAGAACTTGGAGGCATCTTCACTGGTGATCCACATCATTTCGGACATCTTGATGAGCATACAACCGGCGAGGTCGAAAGCTTCATACTCGGTCATGCGTCCGGCTTCGAGGTCAGCCTTGAAGTAGGGGTACATGTACTGGTCAACACGACCGATGGACATACCGGTCTGGTTTTCTTCAACAACCAGCAGAGACTCAACAGTCCATACTGCCTGAATAGCTTCCCAGAAGGTTTCGGGCTTGTGTGCGGGCACACGGGCGTTGACTTCGGAAATCTTGAGCAGTTCAGCCTTACGCTTAGGATCAGTTTCCTGAGCGGCCTTTTCTGCTGCGTACTCGGACATACGCTTGGCGTAGATCATTACACCTTCAGCGGTGTCGATTACAGACTTGTAGAAGTAGATCTTGTCCAGATCGTCAGGGTTCTCATAATCGAGGTTGTCGAGGTGTGCCTGAGCTTCGGCTTTGATGTCGAGCATGCCTTTTTTCATAAGGATGACATCGTAACCGGGGTTGGAGTCACCACCACCGTTTACTGCGTGGTAGGAGCAATCGGAAACATAGGATTCACCGGAAAGTTCCCAGAGACCTGCTTCGCGATACTGGCCTTCGCAGTATTCGTCGATGGATTTGTTTTCCCAAAAGGGGAAAAGCTCTTCCTTCATGTATTTCTTGTCTTCTTCAGAAATATGGAAGGGGTCCTGCGGACGGGAACCGATGGTTTCCAACTCGTCTTTCATCCAGCGCCATGCGATTTCAGGAGAAAAAGAACCTCTGCGGGGTGCGCCGGAGGGGTTACCTACGATGAGTTCATTATCCTGAATTACCAGCGGAGCCTGTTCGCAGCTCGCTTTGAAGCTTTTACCACGCAGGATAGCTGCGGGCAGGCCGGGGAATTCTTTAGTAATCTCAGTCATCACGCGAGCGGACTCAACACTGATGGAGGGAACCTGCTTGAGGAAGTTCTCTTTCAGTTTAACGTGACGGTCAGTAGGACCATTGGGGATACCCTTGGTCTCGGTGCAGGATACCGCAGCAGCAGACTGCTCTGCTTTTTCTTTGAAAACCTCGGCAGAAACGCCCTCGAAAATTTTCTTCAACGAGGCACGTTCGGTATCAGTAAGGTTCTTGGTTGCTTCAGCAAGCTTGTTGGAAAAACTTTGAAGATCCACTGTATTTCCTCCGTTTAATGGATTTGATTCTTAGCGATCCGCAGGATCATCTATGGCTTCAATGGCCGTTTGCAGGATCTGTTGAATAACCTGCACCATATTGGAATCGTTTACTTTTGTTTTATATTGATCACCTGTCTGGCCATTCTGTCCCAGCACATCTTCCGCACGCCTAACCCCGCAACCGACCTTCCTGATATAGATAAGGTTCATGGGGGAGACGTTGTCGGAAGTAATCCCGAATCCGGCAGATGAACTGCCCAGAGTCATTGAGGGGAATAGATTGGTAGTGGCACCCATGCCGCCAAAAGCTGCCGGGGTGTTGACCAGAAGGCGGCCAACAGGCTTCTTGAGAGCGAACTGGAGAATCACGTCCTCATCTGCGGAGTGAATAACCAGTGTATGGGCATTCCTTTCGTGGAGCAGCAGCTCAATGCACTTTTCACAGGCGTGCATCCAGTCGTCCTCCACATAAAGGGCCAGAACAGGGGAAAGAAATTCTCTGTAGTAAGGGTCGGTGTCGGAAACGTATTTACGTTCCGCCACCAGTACGGTGGTATTTTCGGGCACGCTGAACCCGGCTCTACGAGCCAGTGTCTGAGCGGCTTGTCCGGCCATGCCTTTCCTGCGCTGTCCGTCAGGCGCGATGAACAGTGCGGCAAGAGCTTCGGCCTCGCTCTCGGACATAAAGTATGCCCCGCAGGAATTCAGCGACAAACGGACATCATGGGCAACACAGGAATCGACAACGATGGATTGCTCCGCAGAAGGAGCAATCCCGTTATCAAAAGTCTTGCTGGCAATGATATCTTTAACAGCCTGCCCAATGTCGGCAGAACGTTCGATAAAAGCCGGACCGTTGCCGGTTCCCCCGTAAATGACCGGTTTGCCGGTTTTCTGGGCATATTCGATCATCCCGGGAACTCCGGTAACCATGACCAGCGATATGTTCCTGTGATTCATCAGTTCACAGGTTCCGCTCTTGGTAACCGTCTCCAAATAGGAAAGACAGCCTTCAGGAAGCCCACAGGCTTCTCCGGCTTCGATCATGATATCCAGAACCCGGCCGATGCTTTTTACTGCACCGGGATGGGGGGAAAAAATAACACCGTTTCCAGATTTGATCGCAATCAGGGTATTATAAATTGTGGTTGAAACCGGACCGGTCACTGGACAAAGAGCAGCGATAACCCCAACGGGCACACCGATGTCGGTAATCTTCTTCTGCGGGTCTTCATTGATAACACCCACACAGCGCATACCGCGCAATTCCTTACGGACCTGATTACAGACGAAGCGGTTCTTGACCAGCTTGTCCTGCCATTTGCCGCCGTCAGTCTCTTCATGAGACATGAGCGCCAGCTCCTCAGCATGCTCCTCAACCGCGTCCGCAAGGTGCTCGACTATTTCATCAAGCTTCTCCTGCGGGAAGGTTGCCAGCTTTTTCTGTGCCTCGTGAGCAACTTCCGCCAGAATTCTGGCTTGCTGGATGGAGAGCAAATCGTTGTCAACAATCATCGCCTACCCCTTTACCTGTGACTGAAACGTTACTTTAATATCCGGTTCCGCCTGCTTCCGAATTAAGGGAGCAGGTTGTCGATTGCGTAAATCTTGGTGATCTGTTCCAGATCGCGATGGGGTGTGGGGATAACAAGAGATGCGTATACTTTCGCTTCCATCTGTTCCACAGCCTTCACACCTGCTTCAACAGCGGCCTGACAAGCTGCCACATCGCCCTGAACCAGTACGGAAATATATCCGGAAGCAACGTTTTCGTAGCCGATGAGCTCTACGTCTGCGGCTTTCATCATGGCGTCTGCCGCCTCAAGGATGAAAACAATACCGAATGTTTCAATTAAGCCCATTGCCCGGGGACGGGGGCCGGAGTAATCAGTATCGTCCGTGGTCTCCACACCATGAACAGACACGATGTCGCCGACGCCGCGAATGGGGCGGGGCATAACGTTCTGAGCAGTAAGTTCACCGATTTCAGCAGCAGTAGCAGCTCCGGCATCAACAGAAGCCTTTACTGCTGCGACATCACCCTTAACCATAACGGCTACGAGGGTAGAACCGATGTTTTCATAACCAACGAGTTTAACATCTGCTGTTTTAAGCATCTGGTCCGCGCCGCCGATGGACGGAACCATTCCGAGAGTTTCGATAAGCCCGAGGGCCTCTTCGCCTTGGTACCTCATGTAATCTCCATTGAGCTGGTATTGCAGTTCAAAACCATGACTTATGACTTTTGACGGATGCTTTTCTTAAGAATCCACCTTTTCCACATCCTGCAACCAGCCTAGCCCCTGACCTAAGGGGGAAGGTCAATAAGGATTTCACAAATTTAGCAACTTTTTTTGTAACACCTTAAAAAACAAGCCTTTTAAACAGTGACAATTTCGTCACGACAAAAACTACATGATTCTCGAAATCAATTAGATTATTCGCGCAATACATCTCTGCGAGTTTCATGTTCACCAAGCAAAATAAGGATTGAACCAACATTCAGTTTCAGATCTGTAACACGACAAAATTTGTCGATTTGCGGCACAGGAGTGTCAAATCATCAACTGATCAGCGACCCTAATTTGTCACACGAATGTAACGTTGTGAGCTTGTGTTTTATCTTTAACGAAGTAACTTGGTAGGTAATCGTGGGTAATTATTTTCTATTTTTTAAAGCAGAACTCTAAACTACTAATTTTATGGACATTATATCTTCTTTACCGATCTCCAAACCTGCATTAACAGGATCATTTCACAGCTAATCAAAAAAACCGCATTGACCTTCCCCTTAAGGGAAAGGATATAAATTTAAGAACTAGGACCTTCCCGCTAGGGGAAGGGTGTTTTTTCCCTGCTATGTGGAAGCGAATTCATAGACCAGTGATGTAAATGCAGGGATCGAGGGTGTGAATTTCAGATTAACTTTTAATGATTAAGGAGACGACCATGGGGGAAGCAACTATTGCAATCAACCCGGCAGCCGTCGCTGCAAAGCACAAGCTGGCGACCAGCTTTAAAAGAAAGGGTATTGTTATCGCCCTTCTTTCCGGACTGCTGTATGGTTTTTACACTGCATTCATGACTTTGGGCATGTCTAAAGGTATCTGGGTGGAATGGTACGGTGAGAATTCCGGACTGTCCGCATTTACGGTCATGTATCTCTTGAGCGCCATCGGCGCGGCAACCACCGACACATGCAGCGCACTCTGGGCTGTAGGTATTGCTGGCTTCCGCGGCCGTTTTGCCGACTTTGTTCGCTGCATCAAAACTAAACCCGGCATGGTAATGGTCGGTGCCGCGATAATCGGCGGGCCTCTTGCAAGTACCGCTTATGTTGTAGGCCTTCAGCTTGCCGGTTCTCTGGTAGTTCCCATTGCAGCACTCTGCCCGGCTGTAGGTGCTATCCTCGGCCGCTTCCTTTTTAAACAGGAACTCAATGCCCGCATGCTGATGGGTATCGCCATCTGCTTTGGCGCCAGCTTCATGATCGGCTCCACCAGCCTCGACGGCGCAGGCGGCCCCAACCTGATGCTCGGCCTCTTCTTCGGCTTTCTCGCAGCTGTATGCTGGGGTATCGAAGGTTGTGTATGCGGTTACGGTACTTCCATGATCGACCCCGAAATCGGCATCACTATCCGTCAGGTTACCGCTGGTTTCTCCAACCTTTTCATTCTCGTACCCCTGTTCGGCTTCATCGCACACGTTGATGCTTTCGGCATGGTCGCACAGTCTTTCACCGACAGCGAATCCATGATCTGGTTCGTACTGGCCGGTCTCTCCGCATACCTTACTTTCATGTACTGGTATAAAGGAAATGCCATGTGCGGCGCTGCTCTTGGCATGTCCTGCAACGGAACATTCTCCTTCTGGGGCCCCTTCTGCTGCTGGATTGTCCTTGGCGTTGCCATGGGTATGGAAGGCTGGGATATGCCTCCCGTCGCATGGGCAGCAGCAGTAATCATGGTAATCGGTATCTTTATCATCTCCATGAACCCCCTGGACCTGTTCAAGAACAACGAGGAGGCAAAATAATGATCCCTCTTAACTACGCTATCCTGAAGCACTTCACTAAAGTGGAAGAAGCCTGCGCTGACTGCGTCATGAACGCCCTTAAAGATCAGTACGGAACCTTCAAGGCTTTTAAAAAGCCCTCAGTCATCAACGCCCTGATGACCGCAGAAGCAAACGGACTCATTGAAGAGTCCCGCTTCGACCTCGACTCCAATCAGGAACTGCGCGTTTACTACCGCGCTCACGCTGAAGGAGCCGAAACAATCAATAACTACATCAAAGGTTAATAGCCAAATACCTCACCAAAGCAAGGGGAGCTGTCTCGCAGAGACGCTCCCCGCTTTCGTCTCTAGAGGTAGGCACATCAACGCACGGAAAGATTCTGTTGAAATAATCTTCGAAATACCGGACCATAAGAACTGGAGGAGAGACCAGTGAAGTACAAGGAACGCTATTTCATAGGGGACATGAGCAAAATCTGTAACATCTCCAAAAAAGCACTGCGTTATTACGATCAGATTAATCTCATCCCCTCACAGCGACACGATTACAATAACTACAGGTATTACACCCGGGAATCCCTGCTCTCAGTCCCGGTTATCAAATATTACAAGCAGATGGGTTTCACTCTCGAAGAGATGAAGGAATTCATTGAGGGCAGCGCGCAACACGTATTCAAATCCATACAGCACTCGTTCCGGGCCAAAATCAGGGAACTTGAGGACGAGCAGGAAAAAATCCGCCGCAGGCACGTATCGGTCAAAGACTGGTATGAACTGGTCCGCGAAGCGGAAATGGTAATCGACAACAACATAAACGAAGTTTCAATCAAGTACATTGAGAGCAACGACCTGCTCTTTCAGGACCAGAAATTTGAAGACGACCTGCAATGGTCGATCATCAATCTTGAATTCACCCAGCATGTGGAAGATGTGAATAACGAGATAACCGGCCCGGTCATCATCAACTTCTCATCACGCAAAAAACGCATCGAAGGCGAAGATCAAGAGATTAAGATGCTGCAAAAAACAGTTATTCCTTGCAGCGAAGAAAACACATATGAATTCGGCGGGGACATGATGCTCTCCTGTTACCATCTCGGAGCCCACGAAGACATCCATAAGACTTATATGAAAATGGAACGCTGGGCAGCCAACACAGGTTACATACTGAGTGAAGATTCCTTTGAACGGTTCGTAACCGATTACTGGACCACCAATAACAGTAAGAAATTTGTAACCGAAGTCCTGATCAAATGCTCGCGGCACGGCGATCAGGATTATTAGTCCCGCTCCTCAACACGCATTAAATATCGGCCTGCTTCACTTTTGGAGCAGGCCTTTTTTATGAACCTGTCCATTTTTTATGGACACTGGGGTCGGACATTTTTTAACATCCAAGACTCATCAATCCCCATAAATGAGGAAGACCAATGCCCCCCGTAGCTGAAATAAATTTCAAAGACTACCGCAGTTCCGTAAAAAAGGCACTGGACAGAATTGAAGCAGCCGAAGCTATTGCCACTGAAAATAGAATCCTGCTCAAACCCAATCTGGTTAATGCTTCCACACCCCCGGTGACTACTGAGCCTGAATTCTGCCGCGCGGTAATTGAATACGTACAGGCAGCCAACCCGGACGCGGAAATAGTAATCGGCGAAGGATGCGGGGATTTGAATTATGAAACTGATGAAATATTCAAGCTGCTCGGCTATGAAAAACTGGCTGAAGAATACGGAATAGAGCTGCTGGACCTGAATCACGCCCCGCTTTGTGAGAAAAAACTTGAAGGGGCCAAAGTCTTCCCGACCATCTTCCTGCCGGAGATCGCTTTCAGTCATAAGATCATTTCCCTGCCCAACCTCAAGGCCCATTCGCTGGCCGGGATAACCGGGGCCATTAAAAATATGATGGGCTTTGCGCCCCCGGCCCATTACAACGCCGGAAGCTGGAAAAAATCATTTTTTCATCAGCAGATGCAGCAATCGGTGAGGGAATTGAATATGTTCATTCCACCGTGGCTCTCAATTATGGACGCTAGCGTGGGGCTGGCAGAATATCATCTCGGCGGTGCGCTGTGTGACCCTGATCCTGAACTGGTCCTCGCCAGCTTCGATGCGCAGGCCCTTGACCGCAGGGCCGCGGAAATCCTCGGCCTCAACTGGCGGGATATCGGTCACCTGCGCTAATAAGCGGACTAAATAAATCGGCGCAAAAATTTCACACATCTGTTTCTCTTTTAAGCGAACCTGTAAGGTGGTATGTCTTTGCGCATATCACCTTATTTTATGATAAAAGGATTGCCATGAATAATAAGAAATGGGGGGAGACGGAAAAGAGCCAGTGGCTGGCCGAAGTCTCTCTTGAGAAAAACTATAAGCAAGATGTTTTGGACAGAATATCTGGATTGCCGGATTCATTCCGCGTGGAAAAATACGGTCAGCTGTCCCACGATCAGTCGCGTTACCCGCTTTATGCGCTTCTATCCGCTGATTGGTCTGCAAAGCTGCCCACCGCGCTGATCACCGCCGGGGTACATGGATATGAAACTGGTGGTATATATGCCGCCCTTGAATTTCTAGAAAGCACAGCCCAGAACTATGCCGGAAAATTCAATCTGGTGGTTGTCCCCTGTGTGAGCCCTTGGGGCTATGAAACCAATAACCGCTGGAATCCATATACTGTAGATCCGAACAGGTCATTCAGCAACGACGAAGCCGAAGAATCCGTGTTGCTCAAACAATTTGTCTCCACTATTGCGGGCAAAATTGCAGTGCATATTGACCTGCACGAAACAACCGACCGCGACAAAACGGTCTTCCGGCCCGCACTGGCAGCAAGGGACGGAGTGGAATGCACAAATGGTGAGATTCCGCAGGGGTTCTATCTTGTGGCAGACGAAGCAAGACCGGAACTGGATTTCCAGAACGCGATAAACCGTGCAGTTGAAGAAGTTACGCCCATTGCTAAACCTGATGCGTCGGGAAAGATTCTCGGTGAACCTGCCGTGGCCCATGGAGTTATCCTTTATCCCATGTTGAAACTCGGCCTGAGCGGTATACTGACCGACGCCCCCTATCATTCAACCACCGAGATCTATCCTGACGGGGATTGGATGACCCCTGAATCAAGCATTGCAGGACAGATCGCCGCAATCAGGGGCGGGTTGGATTATGTGATTGAGCAAAATATTTAAACCAGCTGAGTTGATTAAAATCAACAGACTGTTAAGAAAGTGCCAGATGCAAGGCGCAAGAAAACGCCGGAACGATGCGTATTTAGACATACGTGAGCCCCAGTGTTTTTCGCAGCAACGCCGCAGATGGTGATTTCTCAGCAGTCTGAAATCCCCCGAAGCTATGCTCCGGGGGATTCTTTATAAATTCTATTACCTAAAAGAAAGCTTATGCTTCAAGCTCAGCTTCAGCTTTGGCGTCGCGAACAATTTCCTTAAATTCGCCAGTGGTCTTCTGGTATGAATCCACTGCCCAATCTTTGGCCTTTACTCCGGCTTTAATGGTGGACTTTGCAGCCCCCCGCACGGTCTCGGATTTGTAAGCCGCGTAACCGATGAGTCCAACTACAACACTTCCAGCCGCAACAATAGCTGCTTTTTTAAGATACATAATATACTCCTTTTACTCGTCAGGCCCTATATCCTGACGGCATAGGGGTTGATTCCAATCTGAATTCCCTGTTTGATAAGAGGATTATACTTTGTATCCAGTTTGTAAAATCAAGACGTTGAATACCAATTTCAGGATTCAGATTCCTGTTCTTGATCCCGCAATTTCTGGCATTCCGGGCATAGTCCGAAAAGAAGCATCCGGTGGTGGGTAAGAACATATCCATTTTTTCTTGCAAGTATTTCCTGCCTGCGCTCAATATCCTCGTCCACCACTTCAACTTTCTTTTGGCACTTTGTGCAAACAAGATGATCATGATGCTGGTGTCCGTAAGAGTGCTCATAAAGGGCAACCCCGCATCCAAAATCAAGACTCTCTGCAAGCCCGGAATCAACAAGTAATTTCAAGGTGCGGTAAACTGTAGCCTGCCCGACCTCTGGAACCCTTTTCTGTACAAGTCTCAAAAGATCCTCAGCCGAAAAGTGCCCTTCGGTCTCCAAAAAGGTCTCTACAATCACCTTGCGCTGCGGAGTCATGCTCAGCCCGTTCTGCGCAAGATAATCCACGAATGTTTTTGCTGCTTCATTGGTCATGGCGAAAATGAAATCCATTTTCATTTAATTGTCAAGAACTATTAAATTCTAAAAATACATCCGTGTTCGTTTTTTATATAGAAAAAAATCACTTATAAATTCCCTTTTGATCAACAAAATCTATTCTCAAAATGAGAACAGTGCGCTAACAGGATCTTCAGGAGGAGAAGAAATGCTGCTTAAGATCCAAGAACAAATTCAATATTACGCAGAAACAATTTCAGCCATCACCGGACTTGAAGTTGAGGTTGTGGATACAGAGCTTATCCGTATTGCCGGAACCGGTGATTATTCCCAGAACATCGGAAAAAGCATTAAGAGTGCGGGAAACCTGCTGAAAAACACCTTGAAGGGAAGCACTCCACTCTTCATTGAAAACCCTCGCCAAAATAAGATCTGCAAAGGCTGTCAAACGAAGGATAATTGCCGCGAGCTCTGCTCAGTCTGCGCGCCTATTTCAGATGGTATCACCACTTACGGGGCCATGGAAATGATCTGCTTTTCCTCCGACTCCCGCGAGCAGATGCTTGAACGGCGGGAAATATATATGAATTTCCTCTCCCTTCTTTCCAGCAGTATCGCAGTGCGGGTACGTGAACGACAGGAATTGCAAGACATAACCGACCTGCTGAACATCATGTCCCAAGTGGTAAATACCAATGAAAAAGGAATTCTCATCTACGATGCCAAAGGAAAGGTGGCCTACAAGAACGATCAGGCTGAGGAAATTCTGAGCAAAACAATCCCTTCTCAATTTGAGAATTTTTCTATCACCCCCACAGGCTTCACCCTCTCGGATTTAAATGAATACACAGTGGAACAAGAAGGCCGCCAGCAGATGATTGTCGGTAAACAAGCTGATATCGACTCTACAAACAGCCGTTTTTCTTCAGTTTTAGTATTCGATACCATCCGTTCAGTTGTTTCAAAATCATTGCAGGCCGCCACAGTGACCTTCGACAGCAGTTTAGACAACATCATCGGGCAATCGCCACATATTCTTCAGTTAAAAGAACAAATTACCGCCACCGGGGACACCAATTCCTCGGTTCTGATCAGCGGTGAAAGCGGTACCGGTAAAGAACTTGTGGCCCGCGCCATTCACTGCATCGGAGACAGATCAGACGAACCGTTTGTAGCTATCAACTGCGGAGCCATCCCGGACACTCTGCTTGAAAGTGAATTATTCGGATACGTTGGAGGAGCATTCACCGGTGCATTGCGCCAAGGTCAGATCGGTAAATTCGAACTTGCCGATGGGGGGGTACTCTTTCTGGACGAAATTTCATGTATGCCGCTGTACTTACAGGTAAAACTGCTGAGAGTTCTCCAAGAAAGAAAGATCACCCGTCTAGGCGGAAACCGACCCATATCCGTTGATATCCGGGTCATTGCCGCCAGTAACGACAATCTCCACGAACTCATGGCCCAGAACATGTTCAGAGACGACCTTTACTACCGCCTCAACGTAATCCCCATCCAAACCACGCCGTTACGAGAACGGCTGGATGACCTCGACCTGCTGATCAACCACTTCATCACTAAGTATTGTGATTTATTCGGCAAAAACAAGATAAAATTGCAATCATCCATCGTCCAGCGCATGCGCAGTTACGACTGGCCCGGTAACATCCGCGAACTTGAGAACGCCATTGAATATCTTGTGAACATGGCCACGCCGGAAGGAATCATCAATGAAGCCGGACTGCACAGCGGTTTCCTGCAATGTAAGGAGAATTTCCAGCAGGAACAGGTCCAGATTTCGCAAGGACCGGAATGCCCAATAGTCTCCCTTAAAGAACTGGAACAACAGGCTATTTTACGGGCTATAGAATATTACGGAGACACCACATCCGGCAAGAAACAAGCTGCCAAATCTCTTGGTATCGGACTGGCGACACTTTACCGCAAACTGGGCGACTGACACCCGTAAAGATATTTAGCTGATTTCCCTACTTCCACTCTTTCTGCTACCGCTCTCGTTCTCCGCTATTCTCAAAATGAGAATTTTCTCATTTTGAGAATAGCATCTCAAACTATCTCAAGACACCCATACTCTTCTATCTACTTAATTTTAATCACTTTATTATCGTGATAAATTTTTGGCACGCTCTCTGCTTTAGGGAAATCCAATCTGCAAGATTAAAATTTGAGGAGAAGAGGAGAATACACCTTGTCTAAAGTTAAGATTCAATACAACGGGAGCCTCAAAGCCCCGACAACCGGAGCTGATGTCTCCATGCTCAGCAGGGATGTTGCTGAAAAAGTACGGAACTTCCATTCCACATTTGATGCATATGAACCTACCCCGCTGGCAAAACTCGACAACCTCGCCGACCATCTTGGACTCGGTGAAGTGCTGGTCAAGGACGAGTCATACCGCTTCGGCCTTAATGCCTTCAAAGTCCTCGGCGGTTCCTACGCAGTAGGAGAATACCTTGCCTGCAAGCTGGGTAAAGATATCACCGAAGTCAGCTGCGACTTTCTTAAATCTCAAGAAGTGCGCGATGCTGTAGGCGACATCACCTTTGCCTCCACCACAGACGGTAACCATGGCCGCGGTCTGGCCTGGGCTGCCCAGCAGTTCAACCAGAAAGCGATCATTTACATGCCCAAAGGGTCCGACCCGGTGCGCAGTGAGAATATCAAAGCCCACGGCGCAGAATGCACAATATCCAACCTCAACTATGATGACTGTGTACGCATGGCTTGGGATACAGCTCAAGAAAACGGATGGATCACCGTGCAAGACACAGCCTGGGACGGATATACCGAAATCCCCAACCTGATCATGCAAGGATACACCACCCTCGCCCTTGAAGCTCTTGAGCAAATGCAGGCAGTAGGTGTTGAGCGTCCTACCCACGTGATCCTTCAGGCCGGGGTTGGCTGTTTTGCCGGAGCCATGCTCGGATTCTTCATGTCCGCTTTCGGCGAGGATGCCCCTACTTTCATCCTTGTTGAACCTGAAGCAGCCAACTGCTTCTACATTTCCGCCTGCGCCAATGACGGGAAACCGCACACAGTAGACGGAGACCTCGCAACCCTGATGGCCGGACTCGCATGCGGCGAGCCCAACCTGACCAGCTGGGAAATGCTTCGCGATTATCCTCTGGCTTACGCTTCCTGCTCTGACGACATTGCCGCCAAAGGCATGCGTATTCTGGGGGCACCCATGAAAGGAGACCAGCAGGTTGTATCCGGTGAATCCGGCGCGGCAACCACCGGATTCCTCCACTGGGTGATGCAGGAAGAAGAAGGGCGCGAAGCAAGGGAAAAACTTGGACTTAACCAAAGTTCGAAAGTTCTGTGCATCAGCACTGAAGGGGACACCTCCCCCCAGACATACCGTGATGTGGTCTGGTTCGGACGGGAAAAATTATAGTTCAGAACAACTTTTAAGGAGTATATGATGGAAATTCTCGATTTTGGTTTTACTACTGCTGAATTTGAAACAAGAACAGCACGCATGCAGAAACTCATGCGCGAAAAAGAACTCGACGCTGTTTTCCTGACCACCGAACCGAACATCCGCTACTACACCGGGTACTACACCCAGTTCTGGGAAAGTCCGACCCGTCCCTGGTTTCTGGTCATTCCCCTTGAAGGTAAACCTATTGCCGTAATTCCCGGCATCGGCGCCAGCGGCATGCGGGCCACATGGATTGAAGACATCCGCACCTGGTCATCTCCCAACCCCGAAGATGACGGGATCACCCTTGTATCCGATGTTCTCAATTCCCTGCCCAGCCGTTTCGGCCGCGTTGGTGCGACCCTCGGTTTGCAGTCCTACCTGCGCATGCCCACCGCCGATTACCTGACCATCACCGAAAAGGTCAGTAAGGAATTCGTCGATATTGCTGAAGATATGCACTACCTGCGCAGCATCAAATCCCCTGCTGAAGTTGAAAAGATCCGCCGCGCCTGCGCCATCACCAACCACGGCTTTGACATGATCCCCTCTCACGCCAAAGTAGGCCAGACCGAACGCGAAATCTGCACTCAGATGCGCATCAACATGCTTCAGGAAGGTGCTGAATTCGTTAAATACCTCATCTCCGGTTCCGGTCCCGACGGTTACGATTCCATCATCATGGGCCCCACTTCCCGCGTCATTGAAGAAGGCGACGTACTGATCATTGATGTAGGCGCCATTTACGACGGCTACTTCTCTGACTTTGACCGTAACTTCGCATTCGGACATTGCAGCGATGAAACCAAGCGTGCTTACGACTGCGTTTACAAATCAACCGACGCAGGTTTCGCAGCAGCACGCCCCGGCGCTACCACCACAGACGTATACAATGCCATGTGGTCAATTATGGAAGCAGGCGGAGCACTCGGCAACGAAGTAGGACGTCTCGGACACGGTCTGGGAACCCAGCTTACCGAATGGCCTTCCAACACCGCAACCGACAACACTGTCCTCGAACCGGGCATGGTTATCACTCTTGAGCCGGGCATGACCTATGCCAAGGGTAAAGATATGGTTCACGAAGAAAACATCGTGATCACCGAAGACGGCGCAGAATGGCTGACCCGCCGCGCCAGCGAACACATTATCGTCATTGATTAGTTAGGAATAAGAGGGAGATTATTATGTCAAACGGTAACACAGCTGTCGCAGCAAAGCCCATGGCCGGAACTGAGACCGCAGAACAGGGGACCACACTTAAACAGGGTAAGATGCTGTTCACCAGCACCATGACCTTCATCGTCATGGTAGTTCTTGCAGGACTGCTCTTCCCGGGCAAATTGTACGATGTAGGTATCGGAACAATGAACTATCTGACCGAAACATTCGGTTGGATCTACATGGCAGGATCTTTCCTCTATGTACTGGTCATGTTCTACTTTGCCTTCAGTAAATACGGCAACATTCGCTTTGGTGATGATGACTCAAAACCCGAGTTCAGCACCTTCTCTTGGATGGGAATGCTCTTCTCCGCCGGTATGGGTACTGTAATGCTCTACTGGGGGGTAGCAGAGCCTGTCTATCATTACATCAACCCGCTGGTAACCACCGGAATCGATCCGATGACCCCGGCCGCAGCTGAATTCGCCATGAAGCAAAGCTTCATCCATCAGGGTATTCAGGCATGGTCCGCCTTCTCCGTAGTAGGTCTGATCCTCGGCTACCTGATGTATCGTAAAAAAGAGAGCGGCTTGATCTCCAATATCCTGCTCCCTTGGGGCCGCGACAAAGCCAACGGTAACCTTGGTAAAATCGTCAACCTGATCTGTGTATTCGGTGCCATCGCAGGTATCTCCACATCTTTGGGCCAGACCGGACTTTCCCTGAGTGTAAGCTTCTCTTACCTGCTGGGAACCCCGGACTCCACCATGACCAAACTCCTTGTAGTAGGAACCATTACCGGAATCACTGTGCTCTGCACCACAACCGGTCTTGAAAAAGGTATCAAAGTCCTTTCCGACTACAACGCATATCTGCTCATGGGTCTTATTCTGCTGGTAGGTCTTGTCGGACCGACCACCACCATGCTCAACGTATACTTCGATTCCCTCGGTAACTACATGAACGACTTCTTCCGCGACGGCCTCATGCTACCTACTTTCGCACCAGAAGAAGAAACTTCATGGATCACCGGCTGGCCGATCTACTACTACGCATGGGCTATCGCATGGGCACCCTTTGTAGGCCCCTTCATCGCCCGCGTATCCAAAGGCCGCACTGTACGTGAATTCATCCTCGGTTCCATGATCCTGCCCTGCCTCGGAATCTTCCTCTGGGTAGCATTCTTCGGAACCATCGGTATTCAGGCTCCTGTTGAGGCCCTCAAGGCAGCAGCAGCTTCCTCCAAGGCAGCAACATTCATCGTCCTTGAAGGTTTCCCCTTGGGAACACTTATCTCATGGGGTGTTGTACTGGCACTGTTCACCTGCTTTATCACTTCCCTGAACAGCTCCACCTTCACCTTAAGCTCCATGAGTCAGGACGGCGCAGCCAACCCCAGCAACAAAATGAAAACCATCTGGACCATCGCTCAGGCAGCCATGGCACTTACTCTCATGCTCGGTAGTAAGACCGGTATTGAACTCCTCCAGAGTATCAGTCTGATCTTCGCCCTGCCGCTCATGTTCGTGCTCTTCCTGTGCATGATCAGCACCATCAAGATGTTCCGCGAAGAATTCCAGAACTAGCAACGTAGGACCTCCACTCCTAGGACATTACCTACAGCCTCCCGTTGGCGCGGACAGCACCACATCCCCCGCGCCAACGGGCAAAATTTCAAAGCAAGAAGAAAGACATATGTTTGATAAAATTGTTGCACGCACCCGACATTACGAACAGGAAATTTACGATTTTGCCAGTGAGCTGATTCGCATTGAAAGCCTCTCCGGTCAGGAAGGCTGTGTAGCCAAAGCTGTTGCCGCCAAAATGGAACAGCTTGGATTCGACAAAGTTGAAACAGACGAAATGGGCAATGTTTGCGGATCACTGGGCAACGGCCCGGCCATTATCTGTGTTGACGGGCACATGGATGTTGTCGGTACCGGCGAAGAAAAATTATGGTCCCGTCCCTCCCTTTCCGGTGAGCAGGACGATAAAAACATATACGGACGCGGCGCAACAGACATGAAATCCGCCATTTCTTCCATGGTCTATGCGGGCAAAGTCCTCAAGGATCTTGAGCTGACCGCTGACCTGACCTACATGGTCTGCGCCAGTGTGCAGGAAGAACCCTGCGAAGGTCTGGCTTGGGAATACATGATCGAAGATCTCGGCCTACGTCCCGACTTTGTCATCCTTGCTGAACCCAGTGATGACAAAGTTTCACTGGCCCAGAAAGGCCGCATGGAGCTGAAAGTTTCCGTTTCCGGCAAGACCGCCCACGCGTCCACCCCCCACATGGGCGACAACGCCATCTATAAAATGGCCCGCATCATTGCCGATCTGGAATCATTGAACTCAAACATGGAAATCGAAGACAGCGAACTTGGCAAAGGATGCCTTGTTGTGTCCGAAGTGAATTCCCATGCACCTTCCAGATGCTCGGTTGCGGATTATTGCGAAATATCCATCGACAGAAGACTCACTTGGGGAGAATCCGCCCAGTACGCAATCAACCAGATCAAAAATCTGCCCAGTGTTGCTGAGTCCGGGGCTGAAGTGGAAGCTTATCTCTTTGAAGAACCTTCCTACACCGGAAAATCCTGTTCCAAAGAATGCATCTTCCCGGCATGGAAACTACAAAAAGAACATGTTGTGACCAATGCGACGCAAGAAGCATTCAAAGGTCTATTTAATAAAGAAGCCACCCTGACCACCTGGCCCTTTTCCACCAACGGCGTGGCTATCATGGGCAAAAACGATATACCGGTCATCGGCTACGGGCCGGGCACCCTTGATGCCTGCCATGTCCCCAACGAATATGTAAGTAAAAAACAGGTTCTTGATGCGGCTATGATGTACGCGGCAATTCCTGTAATATATACTAACAATAAATAGTCTTAAGGAGATTAATACAATGAAAACACAGATTAACACCACAAATGCTCCCGGAGCAGTAGGCCCCTACTCCCAGGCAATCAAAGCCGGCAACACCCTTTATGTTTCCGGTCAGCTGCCCATCAACCCCGAAACTGGCAAGATGTGCGAAGGTTCCATTGAAGACTGCACTCGTCAGGCTCTTGAAAACCTCAAAGCAATCGTCACCGAAGCAGGCGCATCCCTCGATAACGTTGTGAAAACAACCGTATTCATGGCTGACCTCGCTGACTTCGTACCTGCGAACGGCGTATACGCTGAATATTTTGCCGAGCCTTTCCCCGCACGCAGCGCATTTCAGGTTGCCGCTCTGCCCCTTGGCGGCCGCATTGAAATCGAAGCAATAGTTGTTCTGGATTAATTTAATTCGGAAGGCGTAATAAAGCCCCGAAGTGCAAATGGTTGCATTTCGGGGCTTTTCTTTTATGAAACGAGCGCAGCTTTTTTCATAGCTGCCTAATCTTGTTTTGCGTATTCCAGTAAAAGGACCTATGCGCCCGCCAAAACGTGTTCTTTGGTGACGAAACAGGTAAAAGTCCCACTGAAAACAACTTCTCCGTTACAGGACACATCCACCTTGATGATATGCTTGCGTCCATCTTTCTCCTGCTCATGGGCTTTGGCGACCAAAACATCACCAACCTGCGAAGGCTTCAAAAAGCGGCTTTCCGCGCCCGCCAGAACAACATTAGGATGATTGACGGTTAGCATTGCCGCGTAATCGGCCATACCGAAAATAAAACCGCCATGAACCAGACCACTGGCATCGGCTGCCATATTCCGGGTGCATGTGAGACGAACTTCACTGCTACCTTCAGCAACAGAAACAGGCTCACCACAAAGGGATTGATCTATATTTTCATGAGTATTGATATTCATAACTTTCTCCATTCAGTTATCCTTTCGACAATGTGAAAAAGCCGGGAGTTAATGCAAAATTCCAATATAAGCAAATTTCGGCCATTCACCAGCGAAGTTCATCCTGAACACAGAAGCCCCATCATCAATCAAGAAAATTAATCACTGCCCCGATTTTGAAACCACAATATCAAGACCCTGCGGGGTGCGGATCAATTGCGGAGACGGTCCCTTTTTAGCTGCCGGATCTCGAAAATTAAATACCAGCCGCAGACGATCCGTATGTCTACCCAGCACTACCTGCCCTACAAACCCTGAAATAAAATCCGTAACCCGCGGCACGGAATAACGCCACTTTCCGCGCAAATCCACCACCAATTTGGAAGGCTTATCCAGCCAGAAATACGTAACCCTTCCTACCTTATTGGAGGTTTGCAGACGGGCCAGAAACTCTTTTTCCGTATGGGTAAATTCAAGGCTGTCCAGCATGCCCGTGGAGCCTGAAGCATCTGTGGCTACAGAAACCGTGCGATTGGCGGCAAGATCCTGCTCAATTTCCCTTTTGACAGGATCAGAGGCATTAGCTTTTGCACTCCCATTACTCTCAAACAATTGTTTTGCCTCACGCTCAACTTTACGCACTTCATGCACAACTTCCCTGCGCACGGAGGTTACTTCCTCCTTGGCGGCCTGCATCAAAGTCTGCGAACCGTTTACATCAGAAGTGCCATTATAGATCATCCGGGCAGGCTGATTAAAATCACGGATAAATGTATCAAAATCCCCCCACACGGAAAGTACGAAAAGACTGCCCACCATCCCGAGCCAGATCAGGAATAGCAAGATGTAGAATCTTCTGTAAAAAACAGTAAGCACATCCGCCTCCTTAATGCTGCCAGCAGTCGGTTATGAAGTTAGGCAGGTTCAAAGGCTTAATTTTCAGCACTTCAATGACCGGAACGGCCCCGCTGAAATTGTAGCCGACCTTAACGCTGCTTACGCCAAGCCCCTCAAGACCTTTACCTTGCTCCGGAAAATCCTTGGGAGTAAAACTAACTTCGCCGTTACGGAACTCGGACAGGAACTTGGCAAAGCCCAGCTTTCCTTCATAGCTCTTGACCAAATCAAGACCCGGAAAACGGATGGTCAGGGTTGTTGTACCGCACTGGTCCGGCTTCCATTTGAAAACCATTTTTTCGGAATAATTGTAGTTTACAAACTCCTGTTTGCCAGTGCCGCACTCAAGAGAAAGAATAGTGGCATACGGCTCTTCCGTGGCATTGCTATTCACAGAAGTAGGAATTGTGGACAGGCTGACCTTGTATTCCGGCTGGATTTCCTGCGCCCCCTGTTCTCCATCATTAAGGAAAACAAAGAAATCTTCCCGGAAGGGAAAAGGAATCCCCAGCCATTTACGGCTCTGCCAGCCCTTAACGCCACGACTCAGGAACGGCGCGGCACTGCCGGAAGTAAACTTATCAACCAGCCCGCTCTTACCGAACAGGGTGGTCCTCAATTTTTCCGGGGGAACATGGGCAGTCTCGGCCATCACCTTCCCTTCCCAGAGCTTCTGTAATTCACAGGAAGCTTCCATGGTGATCACATAAACCATAAACTCAAGTGGTCCGGCCACGAGATTCCAGAATACATGCGTCCCCTTACCGCCCCCGCGCATACGGGTCCGTAAAGCAGCCATGGCTCTTGTGGCTCCATCCACAGGATTCTTCTTGACCGCACCGGCAGACTTGCTGTCCGCTCCGCTGGAGCCGGAAGCTTGCCCGGTAGCGGGATAAAGAGCAGCCGCGCTCTTGAAAGCTGTCTCCTGACTGGCGGTGAACCCGGCCATATCATTAAGCACCTGCATGTACTCATTAAGCTGCTTGGCACCCTCAATACGCTCTTCAATATCTTCAGCCATTTTGCCGCCCAGATCGGCCATGATTTTACGCAGGGATTCCTCCGCCTTCTGGGAAGATTCCTCTACCCCCTTGGCTTTAATGGCCCTGTACTGGGTCAGAACAATATTGAAATCAAAAAGCTCATCAACCCAACCCGGGGGAGTGCCCAATCCTTTTATGGACGAAAATTCCTTTTTCATCCTGACAATCAGCTTAAAATACGGGTTGTCAGGATTGGCCATGGAATGGGCCATGTTGCTGTAGTCGTCCTTGGTCAGCAACTGCCGCTCACCTTCGGTAAAATGTTCGGAAAATGTGTACCATGACCGATAGAACTGTCCGGCATACCAACTCCAAAAATCATTTTCACGCTGTGCGAAGCTGGAATTATCCGGCATGGCCCGGCGCAATTCAGCAAGGAAATCTTCAAGCATCTTACGCCCGGTGGTTGTGTAGGCAGGAGGAACATTAACCTCATTTTCAAAATGCAGACGCGGTCCGCCCCAAAAATCACGCAGAGTCACCGAGCTGACTTCGGGATTGGCATCAACCCAGTCCACCAGCCATTTAAAATCCGACCCCTTAAGACTGAAGACCTTACCAAGCCGAGCCTGCAAAAGCAGCCGCTGTTCATTTAATGCCTCAGCATTATTATCCCAATCCAGATAAGAACTATAGGTCTGGGCGTAGTATTTCATCAAATCCGGGTCAAAACCCTTTACAGCCACGGACAAAGCCTGTCCCGAAGGAAGCTCGTAAGGAGCAAGTGGTTTTGAACCCCCGCCTTCCAGACGGTTATCAAGCAGATCGATACGCCAGCCGAGCAACTTTACAAAATCACTGATTACCTGCTCCGGGGAACCTGCATGCAATCCCTCTATAGTTTGGGTTAACTTCTCATCCACGGGCTTAAGCAGCACGGATTCAAACTTTTTCACATAGAGCTGCTGGACTTTTTTCTCAGCTTCAAGGCTCACATCAAGGCCCATGCGCGGAATCCACCAATTAGTGTTAAGCTTTTGGAGATGTAAAATCTTCTGGCGAAAACCTTCCATTTCCACAATGCGTTCATCAATCTTTTCAGAGAATTCAGGCGGTTTCGGGAAAGCGGTAAACAGATCATCCAGAGCACGACGGTTGCCGAGAAAAGACATACTGAACAAACCGCAGACAAAGAAAAGTAACAACAACCAGACAAACATACCCAGATTGCGGGTCAGCAGCTTCCATTTCAAAAATTCAATGATAGGAGTAAACAGATTGCGGTCACGGGTCAGCACTTTTGAAAAAAAATCGTGCAGGAACAAGCCCTGCCGCGTGCCAGGCAGTTTTGTTTGCACATTCTGCAAGGAGGGAAGACTATCCAGAAAGGCAGAACTCTGCTCACCGCTCTGCTCCCCACTGGAAAAATAAATACCCCGGAACAAAGGTTGTTCCTGATAAGGATTCTCCTCGAAAACCCCGTCTGCAAAAGCGCGGATACGCGGGCGCAAACGGTCCAATTCATCGGCAAAAAGCAAGAATGCGGGATCAAAACGATTCTCGCGTTCCAGCAGGGTCACCCGCAGATCACGAAGCCGTTCAATTACCCCGGAAACTGCGCTGTCCACGAATTCTTCAGGATCAGAAACTACGGACTCATTAACCATGCCCATAGCCTGCGACCTAGCCTCGGCAGGCAGGACCTCGGCCAGCCCTTTGAGTCCGAAGACCAGATCCATTTTGGTCAGCAGCACGTAAACCGGAAAACGCACCCCCAGCACACGCATGAGTTCATTGATTCGCTTACGCAAACTGCGCCCGTACTCTTGCAGACTGTCCTCATCACCGGATTGCAAACGGTCGGCAGGAAGAGTGATAATCAAGCCGTTGAGCGGTTCACGCTTGCGGTACTTAACCAGCAGAGTCAGAAATTTTTCCCACTCTTCCTTGTCCCGCGATTCATCAAGAGGGATGGCATAACGGCCTGCGGTATCGAGGATTACTGCTTCTTCAAAGAACCACCAATCACAATTGCGGGTGGCTGAAACGCCGGGGGTGGGTCCCACATCGGAAAGGATGGAAGTCAGTCTGCTGCTGGCTACGGCAGTGCTCTTGCCTGAGTCTGATTCCCCGAAAACCATATACCACGGCAGGGCGTAAAGGGGATTACCGTGCCTGCGCAGTTCCGAATTCTGAAGCAGGTGAACCGCTTCCATCCAGCGGGTCTGCAATTCCTGCAAGCGGGAACGTTCATGCAATGGCGCAGCGGCAATGGCGGAATCGTCCTGATCCACAATGCGTTTGACGAACTTTTTCTCCCGCCTGCGCAGCATCCATTTTCGGGCAAAAAGAAAAGCGGCAATCACCCCGATCAATCCACCAAAAAGGCAGGCCCCGGCCCACCAAGGCCAGCCCATATAATTTACAAGGGCGTAGGACCCCACTGCCGCCAGCACAAAAAGCAGCACCAGCAGGATGATCTTGAGCAGATTGAGTAGAAATTTCTTCATGCTTTCGCCTTGTCACTCCTTAAAAAATCACCCAAACCAAAGCTTCAGGCTGTGCTCAAGCAGAACTTTGTACGCCAGATACATCCCGCCCGTTAGCAACACAGGCAGGATAAAAAAAACCAGAGACACCGGATCGAAAACCCGCCCGTAACAGCACTTGCGCGGCGCGGACTCCCCTGTTCCGTAGGACTGCGGGAAAGCAGGTCCGCCGTCTACCGTATCGCTTCCGGGTATACGGGCTACGCATTCCCGGCGCAGCTCCTCAAGCCGCTTTTCCCCGGACTCACTAAAATACTTTCCGGTATAACCGAGCGAGAGGCAAAGGGCGTAAACCTCCAGAACTTCGGCCAATCCATTGTCATTACCATTTACAGGTTCTTCACCTTCCTTTTCCATATCCGCAAAAAGGCTTTGATCCACCGGACCATTGTTGCGGTTGAACAATTTATCCAACCGCTCAAAAAATTCTTCACCCGCATTGGCTGTTGCATAAAATTCCCGTTGCAAAGGATGCTTAAGCCATTCGCGCACCCCATCCCATTTTGAAACAAGCACAGCCTCGTCCGCCCATGCGAAAACCGCGAACCGGGCATCATCATAAAGAGATTCGGGAATATCCAGCAAATCACTGCGGTCATCCATGCGGCTGATTAAATTCCTCACATCTTCACGCACCTGTTCATATTCAGCCCCAGCCATTTCCGGTGATCCGGTCAGAAGCCTGATGTAGGTAAAGAGTTCGAGGAAACAATCAGAGAGGTGCATATTTTATCCCCTCATAGCGGCAATATAGACCGCAAGGTCACTGGGTGCGCTGTCCCAATAAAGGGAAAGACTTCCTGAACGGATGACATCCTCCCAATGCGGGGAGTCTGTATCAACACGAAAGCACAAGGCCCCTTTGGACCTCGGCAGACCGGGGGGCAAATTCTCCATGTGAATCATGCCGATGCCCTGCACCGCACGCGCCAGCAGGGTGCTCATACCGTGGGTGGCCGAAAGCTTGGCAATATTCAACAGTTCCGGCAGGGATTGTTCCGGGTTCTCGGTCTTGACCAACAACCAGAAAGTGTTTCCGGCTGCAAAGGCACGTTCCGGCAATTCCACTGTGAAATAAGGATCGCTGAATACAAACTGGCTCATGAATTCCGGTCCGGCGGTCAGACTGTCCAGAATATTGGTCACAATTTCACGGGCTTTTTCAAAGCAGGGACCGATATTTTCATGATCGTAATCGGGTAGGATCTTCTGCCCGTCCAGTCCCTCACCAAGGGCAGACATCTCCCGCGAGAACGAGGATAATTCCCCGATCATCTGCCGCAACAACCCGAAAGCATGCCATGGATGGATATGCGGGGCCGTGGCAAAATGATCCAATTGCGGGGCGTAACGGTTCAGGCTGCGCAGGACCAGCAAAAATACCGTGGAAGTGAAATCAAGATCGCCAGACCCGAGTCCGGCAGGGTTCTTATACTGCTCCAGCCTGCGGCAGCGCGAAGCCACCTGATCGCTGATATCGCTGAACACATGGCAGAGCCAGCGGGAAGCACTCAGGGTAATACAGGGCGGCACAAAGCTCTCATCAAGCCGCACCTCCTGCACATCACGCTCCAGCCGGGCCAGCGGAATTATGTTGTAGGCCCCCAGATCGTCCAGCTCATCTTCCCAGAACAGCCGCAGTACATAGCGCATGGGTTTGAGCTGGGCCGCAGGACCGCTACCCAGCAAATCCGGCTGTTCCACCGGGTCCGGAGAAACCGCATACATAGTGTTCACCGAAGCGGCAGTATCTTCAACCTGCGAAACATTGCCCCCTTCCGGGTTCCATTTGCGCAAACCCAGATAGACCATGAACGGCTTCCCGCCATCCTCCCAGGCTTTTTCAAAGGAACGTGGCTCGATATGGGCGTTACCTGGAAAGGTTACCAGATGTCCGTCATCAAAAAGTACTTCAATCTCGGTTACTTCTATTTGTCTACGCTCAAGTGCTCCTTTGCGGATTTTAAGACCGGCAACACCCCAGAAGTAAGGCATTCCATATTGGCGCAAAGCCCGGAAGCGATGCAACTGGTGCAGGTCCGAAAGCTGGAAATGCTGCGGTTGCAAGAATAATCCCTGATGCCAGAAAAGCGGCTTGTCAGCATGCATTTCCTACTCCCCCACCTTTTGCATTTCATTAGGCCCAAGGATGATCATAGCATCCAGTTTGGCCGGGGCATACCAAGTATCCCCCCACCAAAGCATGCCGGTTTCACTCACATCCATGGGAATCTGCCAAGTGCGGGAAGCCTTGCCCTGCAAATCATAATACCCGGCCACAACACCTACGAATTTGGTACCTTCGGCCCGGTCCATGACTATTGTAGAATTCTTTCCAGGCTGCACAAACTCACGCTTAACCTGCGTGACGCTGGGATCAAAGGAAGTACAATTAAAAAGCTTTTCCATTCCGGTGGAAGTCCCGGTCAATTCATTGAATTTGCTCAGGTTTGAAAGCTGATAAAAACAGAGCAGCAACGAATGCGGTGCCCCGTCATATTCATTTAAATTCTTATCCACACCCAGCTTAAACGAAACTGCATTAATCTGGTAAGTCCACTTCATCTGCTCCGGACTTGCTGCGGGTGTGGTTACGGTTGTCGGATTCACAGGTTTTTGCTTTCCACCACAGCCGCAAACAACCACAAGCAGTAGTAACAGGAGTATCAGTAATCTGCCGCGCACAATCCGCCCTCCGATTGCATAGTTGGAGCCACCAAAAGAGATTTCAGTACTAACATCAATTTACACAGAAAATAACTTTATGTCGACGACTGATGCAATTTTACAGCAAAATCACAACTCTTTATTTCCCCGAAAAGCAATATGCGCTAATATGGTTCCAATTCCTGTCTGCAATGTAACCACAGTGAGGTCTTCATGCATATTGAACTGCCGCCTTTCAACATCTTGATACTGGGCTATTTCTCCCCGGCACTGGAAACGGACAATCCCCCGTGCATAAAGGCTGATCCGTCTTCTCTTGACCAAGCCCTCGCAAAGCTTCAACCAACTCTGGATATTCCACTGGACCGCAATAAATTCCCCGCAGCAAGTATCAATATTTCCATCAGCAGGCTGGCCGACTTCAGGCCCAAGAACATCAGTCGCACCTCAGCGTTCAAGGCTATTCTTGATCAGATGGCTAAAGACAATCCCCCGTCAGAGCAGTCAACCGGTTCCAATCAAAGATATTCAGCACTGCTGGACGACATAATGTCCATGGTCGATAGCGAACAATCCGAACAACACCCTCCCAGTACAACCAGTCAGCATGATAGACCCAAAAGTGAACTTTTAAAGGCTATTTTCGCTGATCCTGCTTTCAGAATAATGGAAGCCGCATGGCGGGGGCTGGAATTGCTGGGACGGCAAGTTCCGTCCGGCAGCAAAACCAGCGTGGAATTCATGCTCGTGCCTATCACTGAAAACAATCTTCTTCCGGTTTTGGACAAACTTGATGAAGAGCTTGAAGCATCACCGCCGGATCTGATTCTGCTGGATCACGGTTTAAGCAATACCCCCCGGTCCATGGAAATTCTGGAAAGGATTATGAATTTCGCGGAATCCATGCTGGCCCCGGCAATGGTTGCATTCGGGCCGAAATTTCTTGAGCTGCAAAACTGGGCCGAAGCGGACAAACTGCCCTTTATCCCCGCCCTGCTGGAAGGGCCGGAATATGGACGCTGGAAAACCCTGCGCCAACAACCCAGCGCCGGATGGATTATGGGTTGCGCCGGGTCGATCATGGGCAGAACCATGCACGGGCCGGAAGCCGGGTTTGATCACACGTCCCTTTCCGAACGGGGACCGCTCTGGGTAAATTCCGTCTGGTCCGCAGCAGCACTTTGTGCGCGCAGTCTATTTAAGTATGGCAGGATTACGCTTTTTGCCGACCATTCCAGTGTCCGGCTGGAAGGGCTTCCCCTTGCGGAAGGGCCAAAACCAAGCCCGGTTAATCCCCCTTTGGGAACAGAACGAATCAAAGATTTCCGGCAGGCCGGAATAAACACCCTAGCCTTTAATGGTGATCAGGCTTTCCTGCTCGGCGCGATTTCCATGGATGGTAGCCCAATGAATCTACGGCTCTATCTGTCTCGGCTGATTCATTTCCTGATTCTGTTATCCAGTGAAAAGCGTAAAGAATTCAGCGAAATTGAATCACAGCTAACAGAAGCAGTATCACTCTTCCTACAAAAGCAGGGCTATCCGGAGCCGCAAAATTTGAGCATAAAAAAAGGAGAACCGTCCGGCGAGACGATTCCCCTTGAAATTTCACTTAGTCCCGGGACGGAAATCCTGCCCGGAAATGCGCCCATTAGTTTTGGGTTTAATTGGTAAGAAAAGCATTAATTCGATGCGCTACGCGCTTTTGATGAAAAATTTCGCCTCCGGCGGCTTAAACCCTTTGAAAAGGGTTTAAGAATCCCAAACTTTTTTAATAAGGCTTCGCCACATTCTATAGTAGTACTTCACTTGCTTCAAATCATTTAAGTTGTAACGAATAAAACTCCGCATCATCGCCGTCCGGGAATTCACCGAAGATCAGTGCGTCCGGTGTCCCGGTTACTTTTACGAAATATGATTCATTTTCACTCAGCCCGTTTTTCACGGCCCAGCCGATGAATTCCTTGCCGCCAAGTTCCATCTTCAAGCCCTTCATGGGGTAATTGAGTACGCATCTTTCCGGCAATTGTCCGGCAGACCCCACGCCGTGGGCCCCTATGCCAGCATCAGAGTCGTCGCCATCACAGACTCCCAGCAATGCACCTTTCCATGCATGCCCCGGAGCAGGACCTACTTCCAGCCACAGTCCCAGACTTGGCAGGGGATAAAGGTCAAAACGGTATTCAGCCGCAACTTTCTTAATCGGCATATTGGCCTTGGCTGCCAGCTTGGCACCCAGCTTGGCTTCGTCCACAACTTCCGCGCCGCGAAGCATGGTCGGCAGGGTTGCGGGATCAAGCTCTCCATCATCGCAGATGCACAAAATCGGAAAACCGTGCCCGCGCCTAGCCTGCACAGCCGCAGCCAGTAGGCTCAGACCAAAACGGGTTTCCGGATTTTCATAGCTAGCCTTGCCGCCCTTGATCAGCCAGACACCCACTTCCGGTTTTTCCATTTCGCCAATAGGTCCGGCCCATTCCATTTTCTCAAGATTATCGGACCAGAAATGACCGTTCACACCCAGGCCGTAACGGATAACAGTCTGGAACAGCCCCTTACCCTTGGCTTCGTCTTTTTCGAGTATTGATATGAAAATTGATTTTGCCATATATGCCTCCTAACCTAAAGTCAGTACAGTAACCTGACTTGGTACGGCGCATATTCCGGGCGCGTTGGGCAATACCGCAAGGCAATTCTGCCCGGTCACGCTGGTCAGCCGTTGCACGGGTATACCATCGGCAAGAATGGTGATGCATCCGACAATATACTCGGTCTGCCCGGACTCAAGATGCGAGACCACTCCCATTTCAACACCGGGTTCATCACCTTCACTAACCAAGCCCAGCGAAAGTTGATTCAAGGTGGGCATGCAATCACAAAGCACATTGTAAGCTGCCGGAGCCGAAGTCGCTGACTCGGCAATGTTCGGATAAGGAATCGGCACCGGAACCGGACCCGCCGGGGTCAGGCAGACATCCGGGAACCCCATATCCATCCCAGCTCCCATGGTAAGCGCAAACATATACTACTCCTTGGTCAGAGATAAAATCCAAATTACACAAGCCTAACCCATGTGAATCAATTCGCCGTCAACTTTCACATGTTCCTCGGAAACGATCATGGTATTCTTGCTCTGCATAGTCAGGGTCTCATCCACCAATTGCCTGCGGGATTCGGCCTGACAATCTTCATGCTCTTTGGTGAACCGGAAATAGTTGACCACCCTGCGGGTAAATTCACGGCTGACATCATCCACATTCCCGGCAACCCGCTTAACCCGCTCCACATTGCTGCTGAACAAACGCGAAGTAAGGGAGACTTTGCCCGCTGAAATTTCAACTTCATTGGAATGCAACGCAGCTTTATTGCTGATGCAATTCAATTCATCGTCGGCAGCAATAGTTAGGCTACCGTTCGTACTTCTTAAAGTAAGATCACCTTCAACTTCCAGAGAAGTCGCTGTCTCCGCAGCCCTGCTGAGCACCGAGAGAATCCAAATCCCGCCCTGTGCATCCACAGAAAGAAGCACGGAATCACCAGCCTCGGGGCTAACCAGACAACTGACCGCCTTCTGAGCTTCAAGTTCTCCAAGGGAAGTTTCAACTACAACGCCGCCGTCAGCCAAAATAACCCGCCCATACTCAAGCTGAGGACTGACCGCTTCTTTTTTTTCCGCCAAATTATTCATATTTCCTCCTTTATCCTCCGTGTACCCAGTTTTCGGCTTCTTCCATATCTTTATCCGTGCCTTGCAGCATAATCAGGGACGCACCATCCCAGTGCGTTCCCTTCTCAATTATGCAATGCAGCTTGGCCCGATACATGGAAGCCCTGCTGAAATCCGCATGGGTCAGGTCCGCATGCGAAAAATCAGAATGCTGCAAACTGGCCCCCACAAATTTAGTGGCCTGACAAATCGCTTTGGCAAAGATGGCATGTACCATGGTCGCCCCGCTAAAATCAGCAATAGTCGCATCCGCCCCGCCGAAATAAGACTTGGTAAGATCCGCACGGCTGAAATCTGCCTCGCGAAGAACGGCCCCGCTAAACATGCAACTACGCAATGTTGCCCCAGAAAGATCGGCCCCGGTGAGGTCTGCGCCCATGAAATTGGACATGGTCATGTCGGCCCCGGCAAGGTTGGCTCCGCGCAGATTCGCACTGTCCAGTAACACCTGCGAAAAAAGCTGCCCGGAAATATCCTGATTTTCCAGATCCGCCTCACGCATCATTATCTTGAAATAGGTTCCGCCCTTAAACTTTGTGCCCTTGAAGGAAGAACCGTTAAAAACCACCCGATCCAGATTGGCCCCAAAGAAATCAGCCCCGTCCAGAGAGGAATGAGAAAGCACGGTTTTGACGATCTTCATGGAACGCATGTTAGCACCCTTAAAACTTGAATGCTGAGCCATGGACCATGTTAACTCCGCCCCGGAAAAATCAGCCCCGCTGAAATCGGCCTTCTGGAGCATAGCCATGTGGATTTTTGCTTCCTTAAAAGAAGCCCCGGCAAAACTCATACCTTGGAAATTAAGCTTGGTCAGGTCGCTTCCGTCAAAACGAGCCTCGTTGAATTCACAATTCTTGAATCCGGTTTTGAGGATATTGGCACCTGAAAGGTTCGCACCATGCAACTTAACATTGTGGAAACGCCCCCCGGTGAGGTCAGCTCCGGAAAGGTCAGCTCCGGAAAGATCCACATTGCGCAGGGTCTGGTTATCTGCAATAGCCGCAAGTATCTGTTCGCTACTTAGCTTGCTCATGAGTCGTCATCCAGCAGTTCGAGTTTACCATGCAACTGACTGCGCTTGAGATTGGCAGCTTCAAAACGGGTATCACCGAGCACGGACTTGTAGAAATCAACAGCAAAAAGGTTGGAACCGCGCAGGTCGGTATCCACCAACCGGGCCTTGCGCATGCCGCCCATATGAATATTTGCTGCCCGCATGGATGCAGCTTCAAGATTGCTCTTGGTGAAGCGTGCTCCTTTGGCGGAAACACCGTTCAAATTAGCCCTAACCAGTTGCGAATTATCGATCAGCCCGTTCTCAAAATCCGCACCCCGAAAATCAGAACCGGTAAAATCAGACTCCCGCAGAGCCGCGCCACGCAGGGTGGCATTGCGGAAATCGGAATCCTTGAATTGGGAATTACGTCCGGTACGAAGTTTATCCAGATTGGCATCAGTGAAGTCAGTTTTTTGGGCATCAACACCATTGAACAACGACTCGTTTACCGAGGCTTCACTAAAATTTGCCTGGTTGAGTGAAGAAGATTTGAAGATGGATTTTTTGATGGTCGACTGGCTGAAATCGGACCGATCCGCCTTACCGCTAATCATACACATATTGATGCGTGCGCCTTTGAGATCCGCATCGGTAAAGTCTGTTTTCTCAAGGATAGCCATGTCGAAATTGGCATCATCAAGTACGGCTTTGGAAAAATCAGCACCTTTAAAGATAGCCTGCGCGGCAATGGCCCCGCTTAGATCGCTCTCTTTAAACAAAGCTTTATTGAATAAACCGCGTCCAAGGTCCGCCCTCTTAAGGGAAGCCTTGCTAAAATCGGCCCCAATTCCCAGAGCTTGAACCAGCTTTGTGCCATCCAAAACTGTATTTTTGAAATTCGTCCCTTTAAGCTGACATTTGCTTAAATCCGCGCCGGAAAGATCAAGCCCGGAAAGATCCACCCCGGAAAGCACCGCCCCAACCAAGGATTTACCCTGCTCATGGTAACGCTGAACTTCTTCACGGGTAAGTGAGCGCAGGGAGTCAGCACTTAACCCATGCTCGGCAAGCTTTGCTGCGGCATCATCAGGCAATTCCTTGGCTTCGAGTTTTTTAAGCCCTTCAGCCAGCTCGATTTTTTTGGCTTCAAACTTTTTGAGCAGTTTCGCCTTATGGGCATCAAGCTTTGCACCTGTTTTTTCCGCCCTCGAAGCTTCAGTCTCCATTTTAGCGGCAATTTCAGGGGTAATCTGTTTACTCCTAGTCAACTCAGCGGCCCGGCTCCTAATCTTGGCGGCAGCATCTTTACCCAATTGCGTAGGGGGCTGCTTCGGGCTTGTCGCCCCAAGAACCACTTTAGATGGATCAGCCCCCAGCTTGGAATATTTCTCAGCTTTTTCGCGCATCAGGTTAAGCATCTCGTCCTGCTTGGCCTTGAGCGGGACGAATTTCGCTTCCATACTCTTTTTAACCTCGGCATGGATGCCTTTTGCCAACCCTTTCACATCCGGGAACGGGGGCATAAAACCTTTCAGAAAATTGTCATTCGGGGGACTGCCTTTTTCCGGCATAGCCATGGCTATGGAATGCTCTGCCCCATGCTCAACGGGCAAATGATCCAGCACCCACTGCCGGATATCGCTGCCTTTTTTGCTGGATTCAAAAACGGTACGTCCATGCTCAAGTTCCAACGGCTGAGCGGTCTTAAGTGCGGACTGCCAGTCGGCCCACTCTGCTTTAAGATCTCTGTCATCACGCCACTTTTCAGGCCGGACAATCAAAACAGCAAGTGCATTTTTCAATTCCTTAGCCGCGTCTTTACCCGGCTTATCTTTGGGTGAACCGAGGGTCAGGATAGAGCAAAAATCTCCCACTTCCTGCTCCATAAACATGGCCTGTAACTCATCAGCTACGCAGACCACCGGGGCAGCGGAAGCCGCAGGCATGGTCGGCAAATCGATAAGTGTAGCGCTGGGCAGGAAGAGCGGTGCTTTGTCCGAACCGGGAACAAACTGCTCTTTGCCGTCTGCAAATCCTCCCGGATTAGTCTTGATATGATTGAGCACCGGCCCGTCAAACCGGGGTAGCACCAACCCTGCTGGGACGATAAAATCATTCTCGCCGTCCAGCCCCCAATTCGCAGGATATTCGGTTAAATCCTCACTGTTAACACCTAGCCACATGCGCTTGATGGTCTTGCGTTCAATGCCAAGGTCAGTGAGTCTTTTCATGGTCTCGCGGTCATTTTCCAGAGCCCTGCGCCAGCGCGCAACCAACGGAAAACCCCGGTCATGCCACGGGTTGACCTTTTTATGAAAAGGAAATTCAGGGGAAATCGGTTCATCAGGATCAAGATCATTTTTCTTAAGATGCTCGGGCTTGATTCCTTTCAGCTTAGTCGAAGCATCTTTAACCGCAGCCTTTCGGGATGCCTCAAGTTTTTTCTTGGTGGCGGAGAACTTTGCTGTTGTACTTGTCAGCTTCTTTTCAAGGTCAGCAATTTTACCCCGAAACTTATTAAATACCCCGAGATTGATATCCACCAAATGCCCGTGCTCGGCGTGAGCCTTGCGGGCCATAGATTCCAGACTGTCCAGTGTCTTGTAATGTCCTGCGATTATCTTCTGCGCCCCAGCGAGCACCTCTTCCGGTTCCTGTGCAGGCATGGAAGGACGATTGCCAAGAGCTTTCTGGCGAATTCCATCAGCAAATTTTGGGATATTTTTAATCTTGAGCAAAGACTTCTTGGCCTTCTGCATGGCCTCTTCAGCCTTGGACATATCAATGTCCACCCCGCGATCAAGGAGCTTGATCTGCAAGTCCCGGTAATGCTCGATGGACTTAGGGTCTTCGTCCTGCACTTCATGGCGGATCATGACCCGCAACACATCCGCGCCCTCGTCATCAACAACTTCAGTGGTTCCACGATAGATGAGGAGCCCGCGCATGATCGAAGGAAAAAACCATACTGTTTCCAAACGAGTGGAAACTTCGCGGAACTCCTCATCTTCGCTTATCTGGTGGGATGGCAGTGGCCCCACCGGAAACTTGTGCGGCTTGAAATTCTTATTAACGGTCACAAAACAACGCATGCGCAAGCTGGGCAACGCGCTTTCAATAAACGGAAAATCCCGATGCATGTTCTTAATTTCAACAGGCTCACCGCCCTTGAAATAACCGTCCATGAACTGATCTTCACTGGCTGCGTTGAAAAATTCGTAATTCATGTCATCAGGAAAAAAAGGCCAACGCTCATTTTTCCATTTTTCATCATAAGTGCCGTTCTTCTTAGTCCGCTGGGGCCACATGAGATCAAGCGGCCCAAACCCAGCCGGGTCCGGTTTCTGGGAGGGGGAGCCTATCTGCTGTTGCGGAAGCTCGATATTAGGCAGAGGAATCGCCTCGGAACCATCATGCATAGGGACTTTCCCCATGCCTTTACCCAATGGATTTTTGGCGTAGTCCGGTCCGCCGAAACCATTAGCCCAGACTACGGGCATTTCCACAAACGGCTCAGCTTCACTGATCAATCCGTTTTTCCAATAACGATCCCCAAAGATATTAAGCGTCTTTTCTTTTTCCCCCACCCGAACCTGCACCTGAGAGGCTGGACGGGACTGTCCGCGCGGGGCAAAACATGATCCGCTAACCAGAAACTCGCCGCGCGGCTTGGGTACACCCTGATCTAGAATAGGCTTGGGTCCGAGCTGTGTGGTTACTGTTTTCCAAAGTTCCTGCTCATCAAGCAGATTGTCGGGATCATTAAGATCGAAAAAAGCCATAACCCCGACACTGAGATAATATTTATCCCGAATACCCAGCGGGCGAGGAAAAAAGGAATGTTGCTTTTCCTTAAATATCTTCATGATACTCCGGGGCTAGATGTTATTGCCTAGATGTTGTTGATGAGTCCGGCAATATTGTTCATTTCGCCTGATATCTGACTTGTTTCAGCAGTTACATTGGAGCTGGTCCCGATCAACTTTGTGGACTCACCAATACTCTTAGCCATTACTCCAACAATTTTATTGTCCTCCCCTGCCAAGGCGGTAACTTCCCCACAAAGATGAGTTAGATTCCCAGCCACGGTGTCCATCTCTCCCCAAACTTCATCAACCTGTCCGGCAAGCTTGCTTGCTTCCCCTGCCAGCTGTGCAGTTGCACCCTTCAGGTCATCAAAATCCACAGAAAGATTGGTGTGTGCTTCGCGAATCGTACTCAGATCGCCATTAATTTCAGCACAGGTAGCGTTGAGCTTAGTCATATCTATGTTCATCCGGTGATGGTCGGCGATCAATTCTTCACGCTCTGTTTCAGCTTTAAGGGCAGTACCAAGCACCAGCCCATTTTTTGTAGCAGTTATCTCATTAAGTAAGGCGAGTTTTATCCCGGTCTCCATGCCGACAACGATGTCCTCCTTAAGAGCACCAAAGAATTTGGTATCGTTACCGATGTTTACCAACTGAGAAAAACCGAGCACAACCTTGCTCTCATTACCGAGAATATAGCTGGCAATGTTCTTACCGTTAATTTTGATATTACCTTCAGTAGATAGAGCCAGACTTTCTTCTTTCTTTTTTGCTTCGATCTGCTCGTCTGCAATTTCTTTAACCTTATCCTCAGTCATTGAACTTTCGCCGCCTGAAGGCTCTGCTGCGGCTGAACCAAGCCGCACATAAGTATTATCTTTGGGAGTTTTAAGGTGCATACCCTCACTGCCCTGCTTGTCCTGAATATGAAATAAATTCTGACCTCCAGTGACGAGAATACACTTGGTCTGATTGGCATCCTTAACCAAACTGGGATTTTCAGGGTTGGGAGCCGCTGACTGGATGATAGGGCGATCCGGATCTCCCTCAACGTAAGTGATCAGTACCTCAGTGTCTTTGTGCAACGGGAAATGCATTCCATGATTGGAACCACCGTATGGCTGAGCCATGCGTAACCATGTGGTAGCCTTTCCGCCGCTACGCCCGGACTCATCAAAAGGCATGATCACCTTGTAACGTCCTTCGCCATCCAGTTCGGCATACTGACCACTGCCGGATGCATCTACTTTAGCATTGATGGTCCCGGAAAATTTGGGTTTCACAGCCTTGCGCTCTGCCCGGAACTGGGTGTTGGCCGGGATGCAGGTAAATGAATTGCGGTAATAAAGACGGTCCGCATCTTCCGCAAGATTGAGACCCAAACCGGAAACAAGGTAAGCTTCCTGACTGCCCTCATGAACAACTTCAGTGGTCAGATAACGCTGGTTGAAATCCTGACGGTAATGATCCTTCAACTCAAAAATGTACCCGGTACGAATGTAAGGAACTGTAGACACACCGTGGAATACCTTTTCCCGGCAGAGAAATTCCTGCGCCCTGATCTGGGCTAAGGTATTTCCTTCACCCGGAGTCTTAAAATGTTCGCCATAAATATAAATTTCGCCCATCCCTTGCTGCGAAACCATGGCCTCAGCCTTCATTTCAAGACTGGGCTTGCGGTAATTATAATCTTTAAGCAGCACTTTTTTGGGCAAAGGCTGCTGCTTGAGCGTGAAATTCTTGACGATCTCCTCGCGATGGGTGTGGTCAAGATTGCTGGGCGGAGAATAGGTCAGGCTGGTCCCTTCCTTCATGGGCGAATGGGAAATATGAGTATCGGTAATGACCATCTTTTCGCCCTGTTCGGTCTGTTCAAAATAGTAATACATGCCGTCCCGTTCCATCCAGCGAGAGACAAAATTGAAATGGGATTCATCATACTGGCAGATATATTCCCACGAGGGATAGGAACCTTGCAGTTTGAAATCAAAGCTCAGCCCCTCTTTGAGTCCTGCCTTTTTGAGCACATCACCTAGGAAGCCCTGCGCATTCTCATTAAGAAAAATCTGGTTGCAATGGGTCAGGGTGGCCCACCAAAGTTTAGGAACAAGTTCCGCGCGGTAAAAGCATATCTTCCCCACCTGATGCATCTGCTCAAAAGAACTGAGGATGCCTTTGAACGGAATATCCCCGTCATCCCGTTTAATAGTGAATTCCGCCGGATTCTGAAGGATAGAACCTATATCGAGATCATTCTTCTCCGAAATCAACATGATGCTGAAACGGTAAATACTCGAAAGCCCCTCAGTTCCCTTGAAGCGGACTACGCTGAAGGTGTTCTTATCCGCACCCTTGGACTCAAAAACAAACTTGGGCTTGGAGTTATCTGCCATAAAACTACCCTCTCATGCTCTTTATTCAGCGGAAAATTCCATGGTAAAGGAACCGTCTTCGTCCACACCCAGATGCACTGCCGCAGGCATACCGCCCTCGGTCATATGCAGCAGGATTTCCTTTGACATCTTCGGCAGCACATTGCCGTTCAGAATATATTCAATGTTGCGCGCCCCGGTTTCCACTTCAGTGCAGCGGGCCGCAATCTGATCCACAACTTCATCGCCGTAGCTCAGCTTCATCTTATTGTTGGCAAGAAGCATTTTTTCCAGCTTGCCAAGCTTAAGTTTGGTGATCATTTTCATGGCGTCAGGATTAAGACTGAAAAAGGGAACTACGTTCATACGCGCCAGAAGTGCAGGCTTGAAATGCTGAGAAAGAATGGGCCGCACTGCGGAAAGCACCGCGTCCATGGGCATCTCGTCCTCACCTTCTGCGGTAGTCATTTCCTGAATAACATCCGTGCCGAGATTGGAAGTCAGGATGAGAATGGTATTCTTGAAGTTGATATCCTTGCCCTCGCCGTCGGTGAGCACTCCCTTGTCAAAGACCTGATAGAATGTGTTCATCACGTCCAGATGAGCCTTTTCCACCTCGTCCAGAAGGACCACCGAATAAGGCTGACGGCGCACAGCTTCGGTAAGCATACCGCCCTCGCCGTACCCCACGTACCCCGGAGGAGAACCAATCAGCCGAGAAACAGTATGCTTTTCCTGAAATTCGCTCATATTCACAGTAACTACTGACCGCTCATCCCCGAAGAGCAGATCAGCCAGCGAAAGTCCGGTCTCGGTTTTACCCACACCGGAAGGGCCAACCAGCAGGAAAACGCCAATGGGCTGGTCCGGGTTCTTGATCCCGGCCTTGGAAGCGCGGATGACCTCGGCAATTGCCTCAAGCCCCTGATCCTGTCCTTTGATGCGCACGTTGAGTTTTTCATCAAGGTCAGCAACAGTAGCCGCCTCATCACGGGCCATCTTACCCACCGGGATTCCAGTCCAATCGGAAACAACGCGGCCCACCAGATCAGGGGTAACCTCAATCTGGACCATGGGATCTTCGCCCTGAAGTTCGGCTAAAGCAGCATCAACCTTATTCAATTCTTCTTTGAGCTTGGAAAGATTTTCTTCGTCTCCAGCGGAATTGTCTTCGACCGCCTCGCCTTCGCCTGTTTCTACTGCAACAGAGTCACCATTGCGTGTTTCTTGAATCTGGGCCCTAACATCCAGTACTGCGTGGGCGGCGTCCTTTTCCTTGAGCCACTTTTCGCTGATTTCCGCGGCCTCAGAATTTTTGATTTCAATCTGTTCTAAAAGCTCTTTGTAGTGATCTTCATCCACTTCCACACCGTTGGAGCGGTCACGGTCCACGGCTTTCTTTTCCCTTTCAAGGGCCTGTACTATGCGCTGGCAATCCTCCAACCTTCCGGGCTTGGCCGAAAGATTTACCTTGACCCGGGCGCAGGTGGTATCCAGCAAGTCGATGGCCTTATCCGGTAGGAAACGTCCGGCAATGTAGCGGTCGGAATAAACAGCCGCAGCCACGTTGGCGTCATCACGGATGATTACGTTGTGGGCCTTTTCGTAACTTTCGCGCAGCCCGCGCAAAATGATCGTCGAAGTGTCCACAGACGGCTCATCCAGCTTAACCAGCTGGAAGCGGCGGGCAAGAGCCGGGTCCTTTTCAAAATATTTCTTGTACTCAGTCCAAGTGGTGGCGGCGCAGGTCTTCAGCTCCCCGCGGGCCAATGCCGGCTTGAGCAGATTGGCGGCGTCCGCGCCCCCGGCGGCCCCCCCGGCTCCCACAAGAGTGTGCGCTTCATCAATGAACAGGATAATCGGTGTCTCGCTGGATTTGATCTCGTCGATGACACCCTTAAGCCTGTTTTCAAACTCGCCCTTCATCCCGGCTCCAGCTTCGAGCAAGCCCATGTCCAGACCGAGCAAAGTTACATCACTCAAGACTTCCGGCACATCGCCTTCAGTAATACGCAGGGCCATTCCCTCAATAACCGCAGTCTTACCCACACCCGGTTCACCCACCAGAATGGGGTTATTCTTACGGCGGCGGGCAAGAATATCTACCATCTGGCGCATTTCCGGGTCACGCCCGAAAACCGGATCAATGCCGCCCTCACGGGCCTTGGCAGTAAAATCAACACAAAAACGCTCAATAAATCCACCATCTCCCTTGGAAGGAGCAGCTCCACTGGCTCCCGGTGCGGCGGCGGGCATCTTATATTCCACTGACGCTTTGGTTACGGTCCAGAATTCTTTAAGCAGGGTTTCACGGTTAATGGCTGAAAAAAGATCACCATAATTGCCGGAAGCATAAAAATTAGGTTTGCCCAAAAAGGCCAGCAACACTGCCCCGGAACGGATGCGGGTTTCGCCAAGTTCCACCGATGAAATCAGCCATGCGTCCTCAAAAAGCTCCAAGAGCATGGGCGAGAACACAGGTTTGCCGGAATTCCCGGTTTTGAAATCCTGCAACACATCCGTAAGTGAGGCGTTAACCCGCGGTGCTTCCACCCCGTATTGACGGAAAATAAGCGGCAGGTCGCTGTTCACTTCCTCAATGCATTTGATGAAAAAATGTTCCACCGAAACTTCGTAATTGCTGAGCGAAACGCTAAGGCCCGCTGCATTGTGCAATGCGTTGGTGCAGAAAGTGTCCAGTTTTGAAAGCAGATTTCTTATGTCCACATTGATCATGCTTCGTACCTCTCATGGATGTGTCCGCCTTTATTGGGAAAAGACGCTTTTGCATGTTCCAGATGTTCCCCGGCAAAAACCCAGGTATCGCAGCCAAGTGCAGACCATCCCTCTCCGCCGAGTACAGCAGCATTGGCCTCACCGGGCATCATTTCAAGGACCAGATCATATTTAAACGGTTCCACCAGATAGCCGCGCACCAGATTATCCAACTTCTTGCCGTTGCCGTCTCCGGGCAGCAGCTGGTGAAAACGCCCTGAATCCAGTTTACGCAGATGGACCGCGAATTTGCTATTGCGGTCTTCCAACTCTTCCCCGATCCATGACCGCTCGCCCAAAACATTGGAGCTTTCCCCAAGGCAGAAACGCTGGTCTTCGGGGATCTTGACCTTACGCAACACGCATTGCTCCACATGAATATCCGCATGGCGCAGGGAATCCTTAAGCAGGGTTTCAAGGCCCAGCGCACTGCGCGGATACTGAGTCAAAAGTCCGATATGACGATAACGGCGGCATTCCGGCGGAACATGGGAAAAAGCCTTGTAGTGACCGAAGCCCAACAGGCTGTCCAACCGTTCAAGCCATGAATGATCCTGCTCATCCACAGCCTTGATCATCAACCGGGAACGACTCCAGGCCCGGAAGAACTGCACGTAGGCATTGTTGTTCAGGATATTCAAAAAATCACGGGTAACAGACTTGTCATCGGAAGCTTCGGACAGCAATTCCTCGGTATAAAAAACCGGGAGTGGAGAGGAAGCCCCGTAAAGTCCCAAAAAGGTGGCTTCAAGGCGGTAAAAATCGTCGTCCTCATCTTTTTGTTGCTCAATGTCGATTAGATCGGTGGCCGGAAAGCCGAGGGAGAGTTGCGGACGCACACGAAGATGGTCGCGAAAGAACTCTTCAAGCTCCTTTTCAGTGCAGGTATGCGAATGCAACCGCAACAGCCGGATAGCTTGAAAAAAGGAAAACCCGGTCGGTTTGTCGAACAGGCTTCCGGTTACAGAAGCGGACGATTTCCGATCATCGCAGCCCACTTATACAGCTCCTTGTTTAAGGTGTCCTCAACGGTCAGCCGAGTGAAGCAATTGACTGAGGCATAGCCGGAAAAAAACCGGTCCATCACCGAACTGAAAAGATAAAGATCACCGCTGTTGGCAAAGCCGTCACAGCTCAGCGACATCTTGATTTCCCGCCCACGCATAACCAGCCCACGTACCAGACGGTCCCCCTCGCTTACCTCCATACCGGAAATGGCTTCCACCCTTTTGGTATTGGCCACCACCGCGCTCCGGTCGCGGGTATCGGTAAAAATGTAAAGTTTGACCATGGCCCGCAGACTTTCCACATCAGCCACGGAAAGATAGTTTAGATAAAGGTGTGAGAGCAGCCGCCAGAGCAGATTCCGGCCCAACGGAGGCTGAACCGGGGAAGTAGGCTGGCGAATATTTTCGAAAGAGGCCAGTTCTGGAGAAGTTCCGGTTGGTTTGCTGATATCGCCGTAACGCAACTTTTCCGGCAGGGTGCCATTGGTACAGGTCAAAGCCATAGAAAGAGTCTCGGTCATGGGTTCACTACCCTGCGCCGGGTAAGCCACGGAAACAAAAAGATCAGTCTTGTCCCGCACTGGAGAACGGCGGTGATGCACAGTGTAGACAGGCATTTCTCCGGCCTGCGGATTGAACATATGGAACGGCTTATAAGGTTTTTCTTCCACCGTGCCCTGCACATAGCCCACCACTGAATCCACGGAATAAACCTGATAATCCCCCCCGGAATCTCCTGACGGGCGGACTTGATATTCCGGCCTCTTGTGGTCAAGAATCACAGGTTCAGCATCGCGCTTAAACAAATTGATGGCCGGAGTGGCGAACAAACAAATGTCTTCCTTGGTAAAGCGGTCAAAAGTCTGGGGAATTTTCTCCAGTTCCAGAACTATCTTGAACTTTGAGCCTCCGCCCCGGTAGCGCCAGTTATCCAGCCCGGTAATTTCAAAAAAAAGGAACTTTTCCGGCAGAATGAAATATTCCTGCAAAATCCGGTAGCCCGGAAAGGATTGCGAGGGATAAGGCAGCAAAGCTTCTTCATCCTCAAACCCTACAGCCTTGAAATTACTCTTGGCGAGCACGCAAAGACTTCCGTCTTCCCCGCTGATCTGGATATCGCGGATATAGTTAAACAAGAATTTATAACGCATGGAAGCTGAAGCCGCGTCTCCGGTCAGGTGAAAACGCAAACTGGAATTATCCCATTCATCCAGTGGAAGACCCTTCAATTCCAGATTGATGGTCAAGGAACCCGAAGTCCCGGCCTCTTTGACCAGATCGACCCCGGTTATACTCAGCGGGTGCAGGTCCACATCATAAGTTGTGGCGAATATGCAGGACGTTCCGCTGACCGGGATGGACCCTATTTGCGCCCCGGCAGGGACCCGGATGCTTTCCATCAAACTCGGTTTGGGGGTAAATTTAACAATAGTAGTGGAAGGGATAGGACGCAGGTAATGCGGAAAAATCAGCTGCACCAGACCGTGTACTATCTCCGGGAATTCATCATCCAGCTTCTGGTTGATCATGCCGGACAAAAATGCCGAGCCTTCCAGAAGCCGTTCCACATCAGGATCGGCGCCCGGTCCGGTCAGCATGGGAGCCAGCGCGGGGTGGGTTTTGGAAAATTCCACCGCCAGTTCGCGCAAATGGCTAAGTTCCCTCTGATAATACTTTTCGATCATATTTAAGATGCCTCCGGCGGCTCTCCGAGGGCCAGAGAAACTTTTTGTAAAAAGGGTTCTCTGGACTCTCCCAAAAACTTTTAATAGGGCTTCGCCGCTTTGTTTGGTTAGGCGTGCGTTAATTATCTTTCACTGAAATTTGTCCGTCGGGATCGAGAACCGTCTCGAATACTACGGGCATGTCTTGGCCCTCTAAGGCCAGCTTGGCTTGCAACTTGAAATGCAGAGCCAGCGGGTTATCCTCCATGGGAACAAATTCAATATTTACGTTTGCCAGCCGGGGTTCATATTTTAGGATAACCTCGGTCATGGATTCCTCAATGGAGCGTACCGCATCCAACCCGGTAGCCCCGATCATGGAAGTAAAATCCGGCACTCCGAAATCAGGAGCGATCTGGGCATTGCCCTGCCGGGTGTTCAGGATCATCCGCAGGTAATCCAGCACAGACTTGACCACCTGCCCCGGCTCGGCAGAGTCCCGCCAGTCCGGGTCCTCTTCCATGAAACGTATACGTTCGAGCAAACGCTGAGTGGTCAATATTTTCTCCGTTATTCAGGACAGGGGTAATCCCCTGTCCTGAATATCAATATTAGCTGGATTTCCAATCATCGGTGTATTCGATATTGCCGTCAGCGTAGGTCCAAGTAATTTTGGAATAGGTGAAACTCACATCTTCCATGTCGTGATACCCTTTGTTATCGGGCAGGAAAGTTATGGGTTTGTAACTATGCAGGTTAACGATGATCGCTTCTTCCATTTTGATGGTGTAGTACTTCTTCTCAATTCCAGTGGCGTCGATGTGGTAATGGTCAATTTCTACGGTAAGCTGCTCACCCTTACAGCAGGCTTGAGCCAGTTTGGGAGAACCGTTGTCCACATGCTTGGTCACGGTGAACGGTTTGTGGATACGCTGCCCGGTGGGAAGTCCGGTATGTGTGTCTTTGGGGATTTCCACATTATGATCCAGCGCATAGACAAGCATGGTATCTTTTTTATCACCGAGCTGGTTGCAATCACCTTTGATCTGTCCCTGAGTCTTTCCTGTTACCTTCATATACGAAGTAAGTGCCATAACCCTTCTCCTCAAAATGCATGATTAAAGGTTGACCGTTGCAGCGGCTGCCGCCCCAATATGGGACAACAACCGGACTCTTTCGACTAACTATTCCTTCTCCAGCTTGCCCACCAATGAGAGGGTGAAAGAAGCCCCCATGTACTTGAAGTGCGGGCGGGCCTTCAGGGAAACCTGATACCAGCCCGGATCACCTTCCACATCGCTGACCTCAATCTTGGCCATGCGTAAGGGACGGCGGCTGCGCACACTTGGTGCGGGGTTGTCCATCTCGGTGACATACTGGGAAATCCAAGTGTTCAGTTCACGCTCCAGATCGCCACGTTCCTTCCATGTGCCGATATTTTCGCGCTGGATGACTTTGATATAATGGGCCAAGCGGTCCATAATCATCATGTAAGGCAACTGGGTGGAGAGCTTGTAATTAAGCTCTGCTTCCTTACCTTCCTTGCTGGTGCCGAAGAACTTCGGTTTCTGGCAGGAGTTAGCGGAGAAGAAGGCCGCGTTGTCACTGCCCTTGCGCATGGTCAGACCGATGAAGCCCTCTTCGGCAAGCTCAAATTCCCTACGCTCGGAAAGGAGTACCTGAGTAGGAATCTTGGTCTGCACCGCCCCCATGGCCTCGTACTGATAGAGAGGCAGGTCTTCCACAGCCCCACCGCCCTGCGGTCCGATAATATTGGCACACCAACGGTACTTGGCAAATGAGTCGGTCAGCTTGGAGGCAAAAGCAAAAGCGGTGTTGCCCCAACAAAAGTCATCATCACCGTCGGATACGGACTCGTGGTAATTAAAACTCTTGGCCGGAAGTGTTTCCGGTCCGTAGGGAAGCCGGAGCAGGAATTTAGGTAGAGTCAGCCCCACATTGCGGGCATCATCCGATTCGCGGAAAGAATTCCATTTGGCGTACTGCGGCATTTCAAAAATGGATTTAAGATCCTTGAGATTGGGCAGTTCACTCCATTTTTCAATGCCAAAAAAATCCGGTCCGGCTGCGGCGATAAACGGCGCATGGGACATGGCTGAAACCGAAGCGGTGTATTGCAACAGCTTCATATCCTGCGGGCCGGGCCCGAAATCGTAATTGCCGATGATGGCCCCGAAGGGCTGGCCGCCGAACTGTCCGTATTCCGCAGTATAGGCCTGCTTGTAGAGTCCGGATTTGGTAATTTCCGGGGCGTCGTCAAAATCATCCAGCATATCCTCTTTGGATACGTTCATCATCTGGATACGTACGTTTTCCCGAAAGTTGGTGCGATCCACCAGAAATTTAAGTGACCGCCACGAGGATTCCATTTTCTGAAAATCCTTATTGTGGACGATGCTGTCCATCTGGGAGGAAAGCTTTCCATCAATCTGGGCCAGCATGTCGTCCACAAGATTACCGGAAATTTTGGCTCCCTCGCGTTCCGGCTTGACCATTTCCTCAAGGAATGCCTGCAAGCCGGCCTTGGTCACGGAATAGGCTTCATCTTCGGGCTTAAGCTTGGTGGCTTCCACAATGTCATCAAGAAGCGAACCTTCGGCAGCCGACTGCGCAGCCTGCTGTTGTTCAAGTTTTTCTTCTGCCATGGATAGTCTCCCTACTCGATTCCAAGTTCTTTAAGCAGCTTTTCGCGCGCGCCGTCATCCTTGACCAGTTCCTGAACTTTTTTCCTGAATTCCGGCACATTGGAGAGCGGACTCTTCAGGGCTTTCAGGGCCTCACGCAATTCCATAAGTTTTTGCAGCTCCGGTACCTGTTTGATAATCCGATCCGGATCAAAATCCTTAAGGCTTTCAAATTTAAGTTTGACCGCCATCTGCGCATCCGGGTCATCGCCGAGCTTGTTCTCGACCCCCATATTCAGCTCAAGATCCTGTGCCTTGAGGACTTCGTTAAAATTATCCTTATCGATATTCACCGGATCACGATCCTCGACCATGCGCTCATCTTCCTTCTGGGTGAAATCTCCGACCACCAACAGCTTGAGAGGAAGCTCGACCTCTTCCTTGGCGTCTCCTGTCTCAGGCTTGTAAACAATGTTAACCCGCTCCTTGGGAGCAACTGAACCTTCTTTAGCCATATTCAAGACCTCCGCTGAAAAGTTTCTGGGATCAGTCCAAACCGTCAGTTAAATCCGTTAATTTTCAACCCCTCAACAGGGCTGAGCCTGCTGATACGCTGTAAAATTTCAATACTCTTTGCAGCTGCCTCCGGTCCGCCCTCTGCGACCATGGCCCCGTAGGCAGCCAGCAGCCCGGACAAAGCCAGCTCCGGCTCCCACTTCTCAAGGCCGGAACTGTCAATTTGTTCCAGCAATTCAACTGCATGTGCATGAGCCACTCCGGCCTGTTCCTCTGCCGTAAGCAATCCGGTCAACTCGGAACGCAACCGGAAAGCAGAGCGCAAAGAGGGAGATGTATTGATACTATCACAAATGATGGAAACTGCCTCGAACATTTTTTTGTCCGCTGCCAATTCGTTAGCTTTGATCATTATTTCAGCAACTTCGTCCGCTTTACCCTCTGTCCCGAGAGCACCACCACCCTTACTTTTCCCAAGGGATTGCAACCATGAACGTGTCTTGGGATCGGCAAAAGGAGTGCCGTCAGCAAAGCTCAGGGAAGCCAAACCGGGCAGGCGCTGCACATAAAACCCTGTTTCCAGTTCAAGAGCGGCCAATGCGTCGGCATATCCATCGCCTAAACCTTTCAGAGCCTCAGCTGACATGCGGCTTAGATCGAGCCAGAACAGATATTCCCCGATGCGGGATTCAGCCTCACGCAAGCCCCCGGCAAAATCAGATTTTTGAAGCTGACTGAGAATGGAATCTTTGACCGGGCCGTCCGGTGCAGGGATCATGGTCCGCCCGTTTTCCGCAGGCGGAAGTACAGCAATAGGCATCCACGCAGACATGCGCCGCAACCTATAGCCCTCGGCAGCTGAGAGATTGTTGGCAAGAAGATATTCGGACACAGAACCTAGAGCAACAAGAGCGTTCTTTAGTCCGGCTGCATATTCTTCAGAAGAATTTATATTGCCCACACTGAGCGCAGCATGGGGAGCGGAGAGGGTAGTCGTCCCGATGGGCGGGACAACACTGGAAGCATCGCTTCCTTCGGATGAGGCGGACTGCTTTAAATCAGGCTCCGCCACCACTGGCAGTCGCCGCACAGCCCCGGATAAATCTCTGAGAACAGGCGCGTCTTCTGATTTTTCAGCCAAGGCCCCGTCCAGATCAGATATGCGTTTACCCAGCAGATCCACAACGTCCTTGGCAAGATCACCGTCATCATAATTTTTAAGAAATTTTTCGGCATTTTCGGCCCACCAACTGACAGCACTGAATCTACCGCGCATACGTTTTTTTGCCGGATAAAGCGTGTCCCAGAAATTGGAAATCAAATCGAGCAGGAGTTGCGCCCCGGCAGAAAGACCTTCGACTCCTTTAAGGTGCAAAAGCCCCACACCAAGATATGAAGCGATTTTCAAATCCTTTGACTTGGTGTTCAGGATCACCGAACCGAGCTTGACCACCCGCTTCCAATCCACAGCACCACCGGCAGTAGCGCTGGCAAGCTTATCTATCTCCTGCTGCAAAAGGTCATATTCCGGTTCGTAACGGGCATCTGCCCCGGCCGGGTGTTCTTCGCTGACCGGCTTTCTACCCAGATCAAGTAGATCCATTTTCCCTCCGCAATCGAGTATGTACTGTAAAACCCCGCCCTAAAACATCGTGAACAGGCTAGAGTCCAAATAAAGCATAACATACATACGTATTGCGGCAAACAAAGATCGCCGCATAATAAAGACCCCGCAATGTGAAGACACTGCGGGGCGTTAATTTTCCTGAAACAGGGAAAGGCTACTTTTTTAAAAGTCTATACAGATTGCAGAGTCCCCAACAACCCAACCGTCCTTTCGCGGACCTGCTTCAAGTCATCAGCATTAGGACGGCCTTCGATATCTCCCAGTCGTCCGCTGGTATTGAAGTGCTGCATCTTTTCCGGAACAAAAGCCCCCACAATCGACCATTCATCAGCTACGGTAACCCCCAGATGATCGAAAAGCTGGCCCATGTACTTCAAAGCCGGGATGGCCTCGGCCTCCCCGGTATGCGGCCCGGCGTAGGTGCAGTAAACGCAGGCAAATTTGCCGGGAATGCGCGGTGATCCGGGAAGAATCAGATTATTGTCGCGGGCATTGCCTAGCTGCCTGTTGATCCAACTCTGCACACTCTTTCCCGGAAGCCAAGTATAAACCCCAGAACCGACAAAAGTAAGATCGTAATTCAGCAGGTCGAAAATCACGCCTTCTTTATTAAGATTAACGGTGCTGACATTATGCCCGGCCTGAACTGCCGCCTTTTCGATTTCAAGGGCCACTTTCTCGGTCTGGCCGTTAAGAGAACCGTAAAGATTGAGAATTTTCATATTTTAATTCCTTCCATATCATTTTTTTGTGAAACAAATCAAATAATTAAACCCAAGATCCACATATTTAGACTCAGTGAACCCCAGAGGCCCGAGTACAGTTTTGAGTTCATCGCCGGAAATACGCATATGTAACGGCGGACCAAATTCAGTCCTTTCTTTTTTGCATTCCAGCACAGCGACTTCTCCCGAAACTTTCAAAACTCTACGGACCTCCGCAAAGATTGATTTCCCATATTCTTCAAGGCTCATACAATGCAGGGAAGTGCTCATGAAGCAGGTATCCACACTATCGTCCTCAAACGGTAACTTACCGGTCATATCACCAAGAGAAGTGCTGATATTTTTCAGTCCGTTCTCCTCAGCCTGCAACTTTACCTGCTCCAGCATCGCGTTATTGCTGTCAAAAGCGTAAACCCTGCCGGATGTTCCCACATCGCCGGCGGCATGGATCGAGTAATCTCCGGGACCGCACCCCAGATCGAGGAAGACATTACCATCCTGAAGAGCAAGAGCTTTGAAGACCTGATTTGAATCGTGCATGCCGTAACTGGTGGGCCCCCGCCTATGACGGCCATGTCCGCCGTGACAACGTATGCCGGTTTTATGTTCTTTATTCATTGCGACCTCTTTGCTGCCGTTAAAGATTGTATAGAAAGGAATCCACCTTGAGCCTGTTATTCTCATTCCGGTTGCCGTCAAAGGTTAGGGACAAAATCGGGGCATAGGGCTTGTCATCCAGACGATCCTTGAGGATGCCGAGACTTATCCCGGTATTTTCGTACATGGAGGTGACCGAGATTACCCCTTTGACCCCGGCCACCCTTTCCATGATCTTGGCTCCCCGATAACGACCGAATCCTCCGGCATAGTATCCGAGGCCCCGGTCGGCGGTTTTTTTAAGGGAACCAAAACTGCTTTCGTAATGGCTGAATTCACCCAGCAAATCAGAAATCCTACCCAGATACTCCTTAAATTGAGCAATATTACTGCGCAGGGATGAATGCGAATCAACCTTGTTGAAATTGTAATAGTCATACCAATGATTCCAAACGTACTCACTCAAAGGAGCATAAATGACCCGGCGGCCCTGCTCTTCCAGTCTGTCAAAGGTATTGTCATTGAGCAGACTCTTGAAAAGAACCAGCGGTTCGCCGATGGCCATGATCGCTCCCTCATAATCCTGCCGGGCAAGACTTTCACGAATAATCCGGGCTGTGGACTCAAGCTTTTCAATACCCAACTGCCCGCGTGAGGCCAGACGGAGCACAAATTCAAGTGTCTCTGCCCGCAAAGCGGGAGGAGTAAGCAGCACAAGGTCACCAGCCAGCAGGCAAAGGAAAAGCTTGCGGGCATCATCATCGTTAAGCACCCGCAACTCTTCCATAAACGGAGAGATCAACTGAACATTCTCCAGCCCTTCCTGATCAAATACGCAGCGCATAAAACGGCTGTATTGCCCATCCACCTCAGCTCCCTCATTCTGGGGGATAAGCACAGCCGGACTGACCGCGCCCACATCCTTCTGCAAAGAAGAAAGAACTTCCCCCAACAAGGCTGTCAGGGAAAAGTATTCATTACCTGAAGAAAACCTGCGCCCTATATCCACGGATTCTTTTGAAGCAGCAGGAATAACCCGGGCATCAATCCCGCTGGCCTGAAGCATGGCGCAGCCGATATCGGAATAAGGATAAAAGTCCGGCAACAACAAAGGACGGGAACCGAGTTGCGAACAATCCGTCTGAATATTCACCGGATCAGCAGACCCCAGATTCACATATTCCTCCACAGCAAGCGCTTCTCGCTCCGGCACCCTGCTCAAGCTGTTTACAAAGGCTTCCACCCGAGTCTGTACGCCCACACTGGAGGAGTGCTCGTCCACCTCAATGGTCAGGGACGGTTTGTCCTTCAGGATTTCACCGTAATAATGTGCAAAGACCGTATCCGGTCCGCAACCGTGATGAGTCAGGAATATGGGATAAAGGTTGGGATGCTTGGCCACCAATTTGGCAGCGGCTAACATGTGCTGACCGAAAGGCCAGAACATATTGGGATGCTCCATAAAAATATCCGATTCCGGGAGATCAAAAAGAGGAATAGTCCGGTAGCCCATTTCAGCAAGTTTGTCCGGGATGCCCATGTTCAACACCGGGTCGGCCACTCCGTATATCTTGGAGATAAGCACAAAAGCCTTGGAGTTGGGATCAAGGGAATTCAGAGTCTCTCTGCCTCTGTGGCTCATACGTTTTTGATATTCCCGGAAATAATCCATCCCGAACTGTACGGCAGCCCCACTCTCTTCCGGAGTCTTGCCCAATTGCCTGCCAAGATCTGCAAACACATTCTTCATAAAATCAGGTCCCTGATTAAATGCCAGCGTCGGGGAAAGCAGCTTGATGTTCTTTTCCTCCAGCTTCATAGCTTCGCTGATGATCTTGAAAGCCAGCTGCATGTAAGCGCAACCGTAAGTCTGACGGGACTTTGAATTGGGATGAAAAGCGGTAAAAAGGTCGGGGAAGAACAGGAAATCCACCCCCCGCTCCACCAATTGGGCCGCATGCCCGTTTATAAGCTTGACCGGGTAGCAGGTTTCATCAAGGGAATATTCCTGCGCCAGCCTGATAGTTTCATTGGAAGTGGGGTCAGAGAGAACAACATTCACCCCCATCCTCTTAAGAATGGTGTGGAACATGGGGAACATACCAAAAGTAAACAGAGTACGGGGCATACCCACAGTCTTTTTCTGCGGATCAATTGTTCCGTCATAGTCGCGAAAAATAAAGTCCTGCACCTGCTTGTTGAATGAACCGGGAGCGAATTGCGGCTCAGCTTCAACTTCCACTAAATCCGGCTGCTCATTTTCCAGGCAGAACCCTTTAAACGATGTTGCCCCTTTCATCTCTTCGCGGGCAATGATAGCCGCGCCGACAGCTCCGGTCACACTGAAAAATGGCGGCACCTGTACATCCATGCCGTGGACGGCGCGAAATGCATTGATAATGGCTTGATTGTAGGCCACTCCGCCTTGCAGAAGGATTTTCTTTCCTACTTTTTTGCGGCCGACCACCCGGTTGGTGTAATTTTTAATGATGGAATAGCAAAGCCCGGCGGCAATATCTTCAATTGGATCACCCTGCGCGAGATGTGCGGCAATGCTGGTTTCCATGAACACGGTGCAGCGTTCACCCAGATTAAGGGGGGCTTCACTCTTGAAAGCAATCTCCGCGTAATCGTCCAGTGCAATGCCGATCTTTTTAGCCTGCTCCTCAATAAATGACCCGGTCCCGGCGGCGCAGACCTTGTTCATCTGAAAATCTGAAACAGCACCGTTCTTGATGGAAATGAACTTTGAATCCTGCCCGCCAATCTCAAAGACCGTATCCACATCCGGACAAAAGCTGACCGCAGCCCGGGCTTGTGCTGTGATTTCATCTTTGATTATATCCGCGCCAATAAGCCGCCCGGTCATGTTACGTCCAGAACCGGTGGTTGCCGCGCCGAGAACATTAACTTTCCCGGCAAAATCCTCTCCGAGCTCGGCCAGCCCCCTTTTAACCGCTTTGACCGGATCGCCCGCAGTACGCAAATAACGATAACCGAGTACGCGATTGCCGGAATCTACCAGCACCACGTTGGTACTGGTGGAACCGACATCCACCCCTACCCAGCAGTCCACGGACTCAGTTTCCAAAGAAATATCCCGGCAGATATGCTTGCCCGATCCATCTGCGATTCCGTAACCGGCCAGTGCAGGCAGAACGACCTTCTCTTCCGCGCATATGATGGGGCCGCAACTGTTTTTTAAGAAATCCTGCAACAGTGCTAAATTTAATGTTCTTCGTTCTTTGCGGGCAATAACCGCCGCTCCCACAGCTCCGGCAACTTTGCCCTGTTGATGAATAATGAGCTGATCATCATTTAAATCCAGCACCTTAAGCAGAGCAGAAACAATGGCTTTGTTCCGGGATACTCCCCCGGCAAAAAAGAACGGAGCGCGTTTGGGTAACCCGCGCATGACTGCATTGCGATAATTTCTGGCTGTAGCATAAGCAAGCCCGCGCAGGATATCTGGAATGGATACACCTTCCTGCTGATGGTGGGTGATATCGGTCTTGGCAAAGACACTGCATCTCCCGGCGATCCTGGGAGTTGAATTTGCCTTGGATTCGATGCGAGAATAATCCTCAATCTCAATGCCTATACGCGAAGCCTGCTCTTCAAGAAATGAACCTGTACCGGCAGAACAATCAGGATTAAGAGAAAACTCTATCCCGCTCTTTATCTCCTTGGAAAACCCGGTAATAAACCCGGCCCGTTGACCGCCGATTTCGATAATAGATGAGCAGGAGGGAGCCAGCAATTGCGCTCCTTCCACAACGGCAGCCAGATCGTTTGCCCCATGGACCAACCCTTCTCCGGCGAAGACCTTCCCACCGGAACCGACAACTGCCCCGTAAAGTTCCTCCGTATCAAGTTTCGGCTTCAAATCATCCAGCATTTCAGCCAGCATCTGGATTGGACGCCCTTTGTGGAGTATATACCTACTACTGATTATATTCCGCTGTTCATCAAGAACAGCCACTTTTACCGAGGAGTAACCGATATCTATGCCTATGCTGTTCATAAAATCCTCCTTTTTAGTTAAGATACTTAACTATTGTGACAAAAAAATATCTAAATCGGACACAACTACTCATCTTGAGGCCCACCACTACGGGGTGCTGCCTACGAACGAACACCAAATCCACTTCCTGCGGAGTTGGGGAATTAAACTCGTTTTACAAAAGACTTAACCAGCCAGAGCAAAAAAGCTAAATCTTCCCGAACATTTCAGCCAGCCGATCATCAACCACGGTCTCCACCACCGCAAGGACAGCCGAGGCTGTTGCAAGCTGCGGATCGGTAAATTCATCCAAACGTTTCTTCAGGTTAGCCATATGTCGCTCATGAAATTCCTGATGAATATTGAATGCCTCCCAACCTTTATCTGTAAGCCTTGCCAGAAGCTCCTTGCGGTTATCCGGGGCATGTTCTTTACGGGCAACCCCACGTTTTTCCAATTTTCCGACCATCTGCGAAACCGCGCTCTTGGTTACCCCAAGCACGGAAGCTATGCTCTTCAAGTTAGCCCCCTCATTGAGGCCAATGGCATGCAGACAGCGGATTTCCCGCGGCGTAAGCTCAAGCCCATCGCCAAGGACTATGGGTTGCTCCTCAATCCTGCTATGCTTATTGATTATACGGATCAGTCTGCCAGTCATGTAACGGATCGCTTCTTCATTATTGTCCATACGCTTTTGATAAAGATACTTAACTATGCCTGTCAAGCTAAAAACTATACCTAATCGAGCTGTACACGTTGGAGTTGTTAGTGAACTGCCCGAAAAAGGTCTGCTCTCCGGCACCTACAAAAATGTTAGCCCCGCAACCAACGGTCATACGATCTGACACCTTGTATTGTAATCCGGGCCGCAAATATGCATCCTCATCGCTGGGCGAATAATAGCCGTCAAAATTCAAGGTCAGGTTCTGATTCATGAACTGCTGGGTGAACTGCATGGTGATCACATGCCGAAACTCATCCTTTGGATTCTTGGGATTATGCACATTGAGATAGTTGCCGTAATCCAGCATCTGCTCCACATAGTACTGCACTTCGCAATTGCTGTCGGTCCAAAGTTCCTGCGCATAGCCAACCAGATAACGGATCTCGGAGTTATCCACGTCCGCATTGGTTCCGCCCCTGCTCTTGGTGGAATCGTACCACGCAACTTCAATGTTCCCGATACCCGGTCCAACCTGACCGCGGATACTTGCGCCGTAGACATTGAGTGCCGGGAAAGTGGCCTCCTCAGCGGCGTTCATTCCGGCAGGTTTTTTCCAGTAACCCCAATAACCGTACAGAGCTAACTCGTAGTTGTTGATATTCTTATAAATACGTGCGGAGAATTCATCATTTTCAAACCATTCATCAGGCACGTCAGTGTCGAGGATATTATCCCTGCCCACCAAACGGTCTTCCATTCCGCTAAAAAATGAAATGTATTCCCCGTCAATATAACGGTCCGGCTCGAATTTAGGGGTGTAGACCAGATCAATACTTGCCGCTTCCGTAAAAAAACTGACTTTTGCTGAATTGCAAGGCGCCTTCAGGTATTCCGCATCCCTGCCCATGAAGAAAGAACGCCAGTCCTTGGGAAAAAGGTCGTTCAGGAAAACCAACCCGCCCGTCCCCCAAGTAAGCACCTGCCGCCCGAATTTGATATCCATGTAATCCGTAGGCCGTGAGAACATCCACAATTCACGGGTTTCATAAACAATACGATTTGTCACACCGTCCGCGCGCAGATCTCCTTTGTATTTAAAGTCGGCCCAGTCGGTATAGGTGAATAGTTCTCCCTGCAAGCGCAGTTCAGCCATGGAAATCTGCTTTTCCTCCGGGTCCTGCTGGGTACGCGCCCCTGTGCGGGCTTCAATGAAACCATTGAACTCCAGCGGCGCAAACTGTTCACTGAATGACTCCAGCCAGTTGTCATCACTCTCAGCTGCCGAGGCCGATCCGACCAGTGCTGCAAGCAGCACCAGCCAGACCATAACGCATATACTTTTCAGCAACCTCATCGCATCAATTCCCTCGGCGGACGACGCAGATACCTTTCGCCGAAGATGGACTCTTTAACCGGGAGGTCATAAGTCACGCCGGAAAAGGTCATCACGGTTTCACTTCCGGTTTCAAGGTTTTTCACCTTTGAAACTGTCACCGTGGGATAGACTTCACCGCTCTTATCTGATGCGATCTCATCTACCTTAATCACTTCCATAGTCCGGTAAGGTTTGTCTGAACTTTTAAAGTATTCCATTTTTATGGGCAAATAGGTTTTCATATCCACATAAGCGACATAGTGGGAAAATTCCACATCACCGGGATTTATAGGGGTATTCTTGAGCATGTAGCAGCCGTTCTCAGTCCCGAGCAATTCATGCATGTCTTCATGCAGGCTGCGCCCGGAGATATCTTCGTAAAGGAAATCGGAACCCGCAAAACTGGTTCTTTTATCACCGGCAGCGATCCGCTTAACCATATCGAGGCTGGGCATGTACAGCCAGCGAGAATCGTCCTTGCCCGGTTCAACTGTTTTGTGGACCAGAAAAACCATTTTGCGCACATCCGCCGGGGATTTAAAGTAGGACATGTAAAGCTGTCTGGAATCACCATCGCCCGCGTCTTTACGCAGGATGTTCAAGTCCCGCTCTCTGGTACGGCCCTGACTATCGGTGATTTCAAGGTGTACTTTGCCCTTGCAGGTTTCACCCTGATAAAGGGCCATGTGGTTGGCCTTGTTTACTATGGTTTCAACGTCCTCAGTTTCTGCCCATGCGGGTGCACTCAATAACGAAATCAGTGCCATTGTTGCTATGAGAGAGAGTATTTTTGATTTCATGTGGAGCCTCTTTGATTTGATGCGCTTCGCGCTTTTTTATGAACTCATTTTGCCTCCGGCGGCTTAAGACCTTTTTTCAAAAAGGTCTTAAGAATCCCAAAAACTTTTATTTGGGCTTTGCCGCCTTGAGAGGACAAATCGTATTTTATTATTGATTAACCTTCACTGTTACGGTCGCTTCCGGTGTGGACTGAGCCGGGATTTCCAGCTTGGCTCCGGCAAAGAACCACTTGGAGGCCATGGTGATAATCGCGGGCATGGCTACCAAAGTCATGATGCCGGAGATCATCATAATGGAAGAAAGCAGCAAACTGGTGGTGCGGTACGGAATCAAAGCCGAGATAAGCATGGGCAGGAACCCGATGGCGATGACCAGCACGTTGCGGCTGATGGCCCTTGCCGGGGCACCGTACATACGGGGCAGGGTTTCCTCCCATGATCCGGTCTTAGAGTAGATTTTCCGGCTGCGCTCTACAAAATGGATAGCAAAGTCCACCGACATTCCCAGCGTGAGTACGCCGAGAACCGCTACAGGCATATCGTAATCCTTACCGATCAGACCGATGAAGCCGTAAATAAAAGCAATGGTGATGGTTAACGGAACCATGCACAACACGCCCCATTTGAATGAACGGAACAGGAACACAGCCATGAGCAGGACAATGGCAAAGCTACCGATAAATGAGCGCAGCATGCCTTCCACCATCTGGCTCTGCCAAGCAACGTTAATGTAGGTCAGGCCAGCCCAGTTATGGGTGATGTCGCAGGGCGGGGGATTGCTTCTTAAGTAGTCGCTGACAAAGGTCTCCACCGCTTCCATGACCATGTTGTCACCGCTGGTAAGCTGGAAAACCACGCAGGCTCCGTTGTAGTCCGGGGTCACGTAATGCCAGAGATCGTGCGGACGATGGCTCTGCTGAAACTGCATGTAGCACTCACCCACAGTCTGCATTTTCCCAGGCACGCGGTAACTTGCATCTTCACCGTCAGTCAGTTCCTGATGTATTTTGCTGACCAGATCAGACGGGGCGGTGCTCTTGCCTACCAGTCCGGCCTCCTCAATTTCCTTTTGCAATCCGGCAAGGTAACTGAGCATTGCAGGCTGTTTAAAAGGTTTCAGAAGTTCCTTTTCAAGGCCGAAAAAGCTGCTGAATTCATCATACAGATAGAAGTCATCACCTGTGGACTTTTCCGCCTTGAGTCCGGCAAAAGATACAGCCCGGTCAAGGAACGAAACATCCGCTGCCGAATCTGGTTTATCCATCAACTCGGCCATGAAGCTCACACCTTTCGCCCGTGCATCAGGGAATTCGGTGCTGAGGGTTTCGGTAAAGGCAACGAACTTATCAGCCAGCTTGCGTTTATCGGATTCAGAGAAATTGATCTCGTTTTCCTCACTCTCCAGAATCAGATAAGCAGGATAGGTTCCGGCAAAATGCTTGTTCAAAGCGGTGTCAGCCAAACGGATAGGGTGGCTGGTCGCAAACCATTTAACCGGGTTATCGTTGATTCTGATTTTGCTGATTCCCCATGCGGAAACAACCAGCAGGACCAGAAACAGACCCAGCAGCGGCTTGGCGTAGCGGTAGGAAACTCCCCCGGTTTTTTCCAGAATGCGGGACAGCAGGGTGGTTTTGCCGCTGCCGTGTTTATTCAACCCGAAGTTGCTGAAAATCCGGGCCGGAAGGACCAATATATAAGCGGGTACGAACATAATGGTCAGCAACCATGCGACCATAATACCCAGCCCCACGAACACGCCGAATATCTGGACCGGGGGAATAGGAGTGAGGGCAAGAGAAATAAAGCCCGCCGCAGAAGTAAGGGAAGTATAGAGCATAGGCATGAACAGAATGTTCAGAACCTCGATAATGGTCTGCTTCCTACCCTTCTCCGGCGTATAAAGGTCAAAGAATTCCGATAGAATATGTATCGAATCCACCACTGCAATGGACATTAGAAATACCGGAATCATGGAACTCATGATGTGCACTTCAAATCCGCAGCCGATCATGGTTCCCATGGTCATGACCACGGAAAGAGTGGCAATAATCATGGGCAGGAAGGTCAGTGAGAGTTTACGGAAGAAGAAATACAGGAGCAGAAAAATGGTACCCATGGCCAGCGGCGAGGCAAGGCTCATTTCAGTAAACATTTCAATGCCAATGGCATCCTGTGCCACGGGCAGCCCGGTAATGTGGAATTCATCATCACCGCCCAGTTCCTTTATTTTTTCCTGCAAGGCGATGTAGACGCGGTAGCTCTGGTACTTATCGGTCAGGGGCAGGTAGATGCAGATAGCCTTGCCGTCTTCGGAAGCCATCTGCCCCACCAGCATAGGATTAGAGAAAACCTTTTCCTTCACAACGTCAGCTTGCGCCTGAGTGGACGGGGGCCGGGACATGAGCCAGTCAAATGAAATGACTCCCGGTCCATCCTGACTGATATGCTCCACCATGGACGGAGCAATCATATCAACTTCAATAACCCCATCCATTCTTGAGGGGTCATCAGGATTTTCCCAGCGCAGGGTCCGGGCAAATTCTGCCAGCTCATGGACACGCTTTAAGGTATCAGGATTAAAAACCCCGTGCGGGTTCTGCTCATTAAGAATACCGAGCACAACAATTTCAGAAAGAGCAAATTTTTCCTTAGCCTCATTATGGAAAACCCGGGAAGGTTCGTCTGCCGGGAGCATATGCTCAGGGTCAGTATCGATGACTACCTTCGGGAAGAAGGAGCCGCAAAAAACCGCCAGCAACAGGAGCAGGACAATGGTCATCCAGCTCCTTTTTGTGGCGAATGAAATCAGCATTTGTTTTATTTTATTCATTTATTTTCCCCTATGGGTTAATTTTAGTTTAGCAACTTAACTATTGTCATAGAATTTCCCCAGACAGAAACATCCTTTGACTTACTTATAGCTCTCGTAAAAAACCGAAACTACTCCGCGAAACCTTAAAATTGCCCCATTTACCGGAAGCAAAAATAAAGGCTGCACCGGAGACCCGTGCAGCCTTTACCGCCCCGGACTACAAGCCCGGAACTAGTCATTCACAATCAATCCACTAACCCGGAAATTCAACCATACGGGGTGCTCCAGCCCTACCTTCGTGGCGTCCGGCCAGTTCTGCCACCAGAAACCCGGCAAAGCAGAGTACCCCGAGAAGAATATAAAGCCCTTCCATGCCGAGCAGGTCCCCGACATGACCGAAAACAGGAGACCCGGCCATGGGTACGATGATGAACAAACTGCTCAAAACAGCAAACCCGGTCCCGGCATTTTTTCCGGCACTCACCTTCATCATCAGGGTAAAACTCCAGACCATGACCGCCCCGATAAGAATATTATCAATGCTCAGCAGCAGAGCCGCCTGCCAGTAAGGAATTACCCCGCAGCGGGCCACAAATACGGTGTATGCAGCCAGCAAAATCACTGTGGAGCAGAAAACCCGCAGGAAAGTACGCCCGCCTACACGGTGCAAAAACCATCCACTGAGAAAAGTTCCGATAAGTCCCGCAGGATAGGCATAATGCATAAGAATAATACCCACGCTTCGGGAATCAAATCCCATATCAACCAGCAGCGGGGTGCGCATCTGCACAGAAGTAAAGGCAAATGCCGTGGGAGCGATCAGAATTGGGAGGACTCTGATAACTTCACGCTTTTTCAAAAAAGCCCACACCCCTTCCCCACTGGTTTCCTTGTCCGCCGGTGCTGTTATGAGGGGATCAATCTCGCGGTGAAAGAGAACCGGAAGACTGAAGGAGAATACAGCAGCGGCAAGAAACAGGCAGAGGGTCTGCCAGCCGAAAGTTGAGTTCATAAACAGCATGACCCCGCCTCCGAGCATGAGTCCTGCAAAACGGGCAGCTGACTGAATGGAGTTGCCCCACGGACGCTCCTCTTCGGTCAGAATATCAGTAGCATAACCATCCACGGCAATGTCATTGGTGGCCATGACGCAGCTCAAAAGAAGGAGCAGCCCGTACATAATGCCGAAATCTGTGGAGGGCGGAAAATATGAAACGCAGACCAACACCGCCGCTCCGATCCATTGCAAGGGAAATATCCACGACCTGCGTCTGCCAAGGGCAGGTATATATTTACGGTCCACCCATGAAGCGCAGAGAAACTTTAAAGCCCACGGCAAATGGAGTGCGAAGACGGCCCCGACGGCCTTAAGATTTACGCCCTGCTCACGCAGGATGACCGGCAGACTTCCAAAGACATAACCAAGCGGTATGGCCTGACACAAATACATGGATGCCAGCAGTGAAAGCTTGAATAATTTTGAAGTCTTGTGCGGTCTTTTATTGTTTGAAATACTCATTTCCTTAATTCCTCTTCACTCCTTGCTGATTAACTTATACAGGCAAAGGAAAATGATTTCCACTCTCAAGAGGAGAGTTTTTGCCCGAAAATGATGCGCCCATGCAGGGGCATGGACGCATCACGCATTTAAAACCTGTAATCAATTGAAATACCGAAAGTTCTCGGTTCGCCGTCCTCAGCCAGACCGGCAGAGACGTTCTCCATAATCACATATTCGCGGTCCAGCAGGTTCTTGGACCAGAGGTAAACATCCAGATGCTCACCTTCCACACCGACTTTGAGGTTGACCAATTCATAAGGATCTTCCTTAACTGTATTGGCATCATCAAAGTAACGGGAACCGACTCCGACTAAATCCGCCCGTCCAAAAAAGCCCCACTGGCCGATGATATTGCGGCGGTAATCAGTGGCGACGGTGTAGGTATAATCAGGCACGCCGAACACCCGGTTACCCTTGTAATCTTCACCTTCGGCAGGAGAATACTTATCGAACTCAGCTTCCATCCAAGTGAACGTTCCGCTCAGGTTCAAGCCTTCCATAACCACAAAACGTGAATCCACTTCCACGCCCAGCCTGTGGGAACGTCCGGCATTAGCGGTATAGGGCTGCATGGAATCGGTCATGAACAAAGGCAACTGTTCATCATCAATAGCAGTGTAAAAACCGCTGACATTGAAATTCAAACGATTGGAAAAGAAAGCTGATTTGAATCCGATCTCATAGAGCCAGCTGTCTTCTTCGCCATAAGCCTGATGAGCCTCTGGAGCCGAGGCGTCATTAAAGCCCCCGGCACGGTGCGCTCGGGCCACGGTTCCGTATAAAGTCTGGTCTTCGCTGAGATGCCATGCCAGTGCAAACTTAGGCAACAATTTGGAAAAGCTGTTGGAAACATCACGGTTCACAAGGGGGGCTTCCGAACCTCCGGCAGGAGTCTGCCCTTTATACGTGTCTGCTGAAGCATATTCGTATTCGTAACGAAGGCCGACAGTAAGATCCAGATTATCCCAGAAAGTATAGGTTCCCTGCCCGAAAACAGCCCCACCGGCGTTATCCTTATCAGTCTTGAATTTCAGATTCGATCCCGGAGCCTTGGAATTAACTCCATAAAGGTTGGTGATGTCGGTCTTTGATTTCAAAAGAAAAAAATGCCCCCCGGTCAGCCACTCCAGCGGCCCATTGTCTTCAGGCGAGGCAAAACGAAATTCCTGAGAAAAATCACTATCTTTCTGATTGTAAGTCTTGCGCATCATGTCAGCAGGGGTAAAGTCGGCATCCATCTTCTCTTTGCTGTCAAAGTATCTGTACCCGGTCACGGAAAAGAGCTTTCCGTAATCCGTTTTGTATTCTGAGTTGAGCGCAAGCCCCCAGCAGTCGTTTTTCTGGCTGCCCTCATAATCGTGGGAATAATGGTAGGGATCGTCCACAGCGAATTTACCGGACTTAACAAAGGAATTTCGCTCGGTGCGGCGCATGGGATAAGCACCATCATCATGATTCTGGATGTCAAAGGAAAGAGTCATATCCAGATCATCTGTAGGCAGGTAACGAAGTTTCAAACGCCCTGATTTTCCGTCCTGATGCCGACCGTCATCACCGTCCGCAGGAGTGTCGTTTTCCATGTATCCGTCTTTAAAAGCCCCCAATCCATACACGCCGAGAAAAAGCTTATCCTCGACAATGGGACCGGACCAGCTAGCCCGGAATTCCTTGCTGTGATAATTTCCGATCTCCACACCAAGGGAACTTTCCACCTCATTTCCGGGCTGTTTGGTAAAAACATTGATAACCCCCCCCATAGTGTTACGTCCGTAAAGGGTTCCCTGCGGCCCCTTAAGCACTTCAACCTGCTCCACTTCGAAAAGTGGAAAATTGAACATGTAAGATTTGGAAAAGTTGATCCCGTCCACAAAATATCCGGTGGCAGGTTCGGCATTGGGCAAACTCTTGATCCCGCGTAAAAACATGAAGCCATGCCTGCGGCTGCCGAAATCACTGAACTCAAGATTAGGCACATGCAATGCCAGATCATCTGTATCTTTGATGTCCATGTCCTTTAGCTCCACATCGTTCAAAGCCACAATACTGGCCGGGACATTCTGCGCCTTTTCTGACCTTTTCTGGGCCTTGACGGTCACAGGAGCAAGATACAACCCATCCTCTGTCGAGTTATCTGCAAAAGCAATTGCTGAACTGAAATAGACTGTCATTATCAATAACGAGACAGTTTTCAAAAATCGTTTTTTAAACATACCTTCTCCATATATTGCTGAATATTGTCCACATCTAAAATGAAAGATACGAACACACGTCACCAGCAGATATATGGATACGCAATAACAAACTACTCGAAGAGATTATTATTTTAACCCAATTAATATTCTTGATTTATATAAACAAAAAGACTGTATTACCAAGATGCAATACAGTCTCAATGAACTCAAATTTAACAATACACTTGGTCAATTAGATATCGGAAAAACTTTTTTACCGCGCACTGAAGTTAAAAACTTTTTAGGCAGCACTCCGTACTTTTTCTTAAATGCCGCACTAAAATGGCTCAGATTTGTATACCCCAATGCCCATGCAACTTCGCTCACGTTCATATCTCCAGCTTCAAAAAGCATTCTGGCCTTCCGTAATTTGTATTCCTTGAGAAAAGCAAAAACAGTCATGCCGTAAAGCTCATGAAAACCGGCCTGAATCTTACTGATGCTCATCATATGCGCACTGGCAAGCTCAGCCATGGTCGGCGGAGAATCGAAATTTTCCTTTAGTTCCTCTTGAATAGACTTAATTCTTTCAATCTCGTGCATGCTCAAACCGGAACTGCGAACCCGCTCGGAGGATTCGAGCTTCATGACCTGCAAACCAATCAACTCGAGAGCCTTCCCCTGAAGATAAAGCTTGCTGCAATTTCCACCCACCAACGCGTAAAACAATTCATTAGCCGCAGCCTGGACCACCGGATCCATGGCGTGATGGAGAAAAAAACCACATTCGGAGCTATTTTCCAAGACCCCCTTCAGGTCATCATGAATTGCATCCATATCTGTATAAAGCAGTTCGTGCAGCAATTCCGGGCTAATGTGCAAATGAATGGTTCTTGCCTTCCCTTCTGCCGCAGACTCAACCACACCCGACATTTCACGGAAAAATCCCAAGCCTCCGCTACCGGGAAAATTATCCACCCGCAAAGGCCCGAGTGAGGTTTCATTCATATTGTTGATGATTGATCCCTCAAGAAAAAAACCAAAATCTATATAATTGTTTTTTTTCTGATAGTTGAAGGAGAACCCCTTAAAAAGGGTGGCTTCAAAAGCACTCAACCTCAATCCGGGCCTGAGCTCCATTTCCCTCCAGACAGGGGTTGCTATTGCCCCATTCTCACATACAGACTCAAACGCACGGACCGCACTCTTAGTCGATGCATTTTCAATTCCCCAACAGCTTTTGTTTATTTCAGAAAGCGTATTGTTTTCCATTTCTCCACTCCTGACCCGAGAGGTTCTAACTGAGTTTGAATTTCATTTTCCATATGAAATATAGTTAACCTGCTTAACTGTCAAGAGGGGTGTATACATTTTCTCTATTGCTGTGAAGATATTAATTCCAAATCCTTCAGTACAACCAGTTGACTTTGCTCTGCGTCTAACAAGAACAACCACACGATCATGCTCGTCCTGAAAGGACGAGGTCTGCCCATGCAGATTATTAAGCAGCTTAACAAATGGGGTGTTTTTTTGATCTTAAGAGAGATCTTTAAATCTTCTTGCACAGACAGACGTAAATAAACGCGCCTAAACTGCAAACCGGACTTTACACCTCCGCAACCAGCAACTGCAATCCAAAGTAAGCACCCCAACACCAACAAACTCTTTATTTTAAGCAACTTGTGGAAATACATTTTTTGGCCCGCCTTTTGCCTTTACTGACTTCAGGATACAGGCAGACCCCGGTCTGTTTTGAAAATAAATTTGGAGGATATGTAAGAAATGGCAGAAAACGCAGTTAAGCAAAGCAGTGATGTCGTAGTCGACAAAGCAGCCAGCTCATGGTCCGACCTTTGGAAAAAAGAAGATTATTGGGCCATCTGGCTGGGATTCCTGATCCTGACCGTCGGCGCAATAATCTTTTTCAACAACAAGCCCGCGGACATGGAAGCCAAGTTCGCAAAACAAAACGCTATCATGACCGAGGAAGCCGCCCGCGCTCCCTTTAAAACAGTAGCATGGTACGAGGCTCAGACCGCTAAAGAAAAAATCAAAGCAAAAAATCAGCCTGTGGGTAAGGCCATTAAAGCCTTCATGGCTAAACCCCAAAAGTGGACAACCAACCCGCTGGATGCTTTCATCCAGACTCAGGAACAGGCTGATATAAAAAATGCAGCGGGCATGCCCAAATATGAGAAGGCAAAAGCCGCAGCAACAGCAGCCAAAAGCGCAGCCCTCATTGCACAGGCCAAGGCTGAACAAGCAGGATTCAAGGATGCCAAGCTTAACGCAGAGACCTCCGCTTCCATTGAAGCATGGCTAAAACTGCGCGCAAAGGAATCATCTGCTAAGAAAAAAATCAAAAACAAGCCATATAACCTGTTCCCTTCACTGTTGGTTTTAATGATCGGATTCGGACTCTTCTTCGCATTGGGAATGCGCTTCATTGACGGTGAGGCCAAACAATTTCTCAAAGGATTCGGATTGGTTTTCGTTATTGCCGTCGCTTCCTATCTCATGTCCAATCAAGCGACCATGAAACAGTACGGTATCGGATACGCGGCTTGGGCTATTGCCATCGGTCTCGTAATTTCCAACACCATCGGAACTCCAAGCTGGGCCAAGAAAGCTCTTCAGGTTGAATTCTTCATTAAAACAGGACTGGTTCTGCTCGGTGCGGAAGTTCTGTTCAACAAAGTCGTAGCCATCGGTATTCCCGGTATCTTCGTGGCCTGGGTTGTCACCCCGGTTGTTCTGATCACTACCTTCATCTTCGGTCAGAAAGTAATCAAGGTGCCTTCCAAAACCCTGAACATGGTTATCTCCGCCGACATGTCCGTTTGCGGTACTTCCGCAGCTATTGCAGCGGCTGCGGCATGTAAAGCGAAGAAAGAAGAACTAACCCTCGCAATCGGTCTTTCCCTTGTCTTCACTTCCGTCATGATGATCATCATGCCCGCCATCATCAAGGGCACCGGAATGCCTTTCATTCTCGGCGGAGCATGGATGGGCGGAACTATCGACGCTACCGGGGCTGTTGCAGCAGCTGGAGCCTTCCTTTCTGAAAAGGCTCTTTACGTGGCGGCGACCATTAAAATGATCCAGAACGTGCTGATCGGTGTAACCGCTTTCGGTATCGCCATCTTCTGGGCCACTAAAGTTGAAGCCAAAGCCGGACAGAAAGTACATGCAATGGAAATCTGGCACCGCTTTCCCAAGTTCGTACTCGGCTTCTTGACCGCATCGGTAATCTTCTCCATCATTTACACTTCACTTGGTTCCGACGCAGGCTTCACTATGGTTGACCAGGGCGTATTGCGCGGCTTCTCCCGCATCTTCCGCGGCTGGTTCTTCTGCCTGTCCTTTGCAGCAATCGGACTGGCAACCAACTTCCGCGAGCTCAAGCATTACTTCAAAGGCGGCAAACCGCTCATCCTTTACGTATGCGGTCAGTCCTTAAACCTGTGCCTGACCCTGATCATGGCTTACCTCATGTTCTACGTGGTCTTCCCTGATATCACTTCCAAAATCTAGACATTTGGAATCACACCCCCTGCACGGAGGGAAGCGTAAATACGCTTCCCTCCCCATAAAGGAACAAAAAGATGGAAAATAAACCTCTCAGCTTCAGAATTTTTTCTTTTTTTGCCACTTGCGCCGTAATCTGGGCCATGGTCTTTGTAGCCGGTCCCATGCTCATAGACACAAGCCCGGCCTTCCGCACTCTGGCCGACTTTGTGGTCGAATCCGACATTGAAACCGGAGAATTCTACTATACGGACGTAGAAATCGTGGGACATGCAGACCACAACGCCCGCAGTTCAATGGAATACCTGCCCCATGGCCCCGGCCCGGAATAAAAAAAGGACCAGTGGCTCATGATCTAAACATGGAATCTATCATTTTACCGGCAGAAATAAGATAATATCCAGTGCGGGGAACAGCACCAAGAAAATACCCAAGCTGTTCAAGCTCTGTCCTGCCTAAATCAAAGGTGGAAAAGTAGATCTTAAAACAAAGAATAAGACTTAAAAGACACAGGATGGTTATAGGGATTGAGCTGCTCAGACGAGTGAATAAATCCTTAACTTTAAGCTTACCTTGAAAAAAAAGAATCAGGGATGCCGCACATTGCAAAAAACTGTTCCAGCCACGCACAAACAAGTCCGCAGTGATAATACCGGCTAGAACCGCTGCAAAAAATTGATAAAAACTGTTCATAGGCCCCCCGCTCAAAGTCCGTTACAAAAAAGACTACCCCATTTAATATAACCCTACCCTGCTCAAGCAATCACGGTCAAGGAAACCGGGCTTGACTTCGGGGGTTCCAGCTATAAACTCTTGAGCAGGCGGCAAAGCATGAAACTTCCCAGACCATATTCCATACAAAGCAAATTTCTTTTAAGCCTGATTCTGACCTCCCTTATTATCGGGGGCGTTCTTTTTGCGGGTTTCTCCATGCATATGAGCAAAGTTCTCGAAAATGTCGTGCGCGAAAAAGCGAGCATGGTTTTCGGACAGGTGGACTCAGTGCAGAATTACGTACGCGGTGTGCTTCGCCCGCAGATGTATGAAGAGCTTCCGGACAAATTCGTAATCCAAGCCATGTCCTCCTCATTTATTACCCGCAACATCATGGCCCGTGATAAGAATGCAACTTCAAGCTTCACGTACCGCCGTGTAGCTGAGGGTGCACGTAATCCAGACTATGAAGCCAAGGGAATCGAACTGGAACTGATCAACCACTTCAAGAAAAAGCCCGCCCAACAGCTGTGGGAAGGTTACAAAACTATCAACGGGGAAAAACATTTTGTCCTGGCCCGTCCGGCAGTATTCAAAAAAAGCTGTTTGCGCTGCCATGGAAAAATCGAAGACGGGCCGGTAGAACTGGTTGAACTCTACGGCAATCGAGGTTTTGGACATACCGCTGACAGCATCGGCGGAGTGGATTTCGTCGGCTTGCCGGTCAGCGCGTCCGTAGCCCGAATTCAGAACACCATCATGACCTACATAGGGGTTTTCCTGCTGGCCGTTCTGCTCTACCTCGGAGCCACCAACATGCTCTTTAAGCGGATAGTGGCCAACAACATCCGTATCCTGACCACCAATTTCCGACGCAATTTCAGTGATGAAAAAGGTGTGGCTTTATTCCGGGAAGTGGAACAAGAAGATGAAATAGGCGAGATGATCGGCGGCATTGAAAAACTCAGTGACTACATGTTCGACACCCGCCAGAAACTACAGGATTATGCATCCAATCTTGAAAACATGGTCGAGGAACGCACCGGGGAACTGGAACTGGAAGCAACTGCCCGTCAATCAGATGTAGAACTTTTCGTACAACTTCTAGCCGGGTCCAGCCGCAGCCAGTCCCGTTCAGAACTGTGGAGAGCAACCCTGCCCCTGATTCATAAAAGATTTAATCTTGAACGAACCGCTTATGTCTGCACTTTTTCCAGTAAAAATTTCTACTCCCTGCCGGAAAACCAGGAACGTCCGCTGCTTCCTGACAACTGGGTGGAACTGCTGACCGAATCCGTTCCGCTTATTCTTGATGACCGGGCATACATTCCAGTTGAGTCCTCTTCGGGAAGTGCCGAGGGACTGCTCTGCCTGTTCCGTAAGGAAAAATCATCCTTCCGTGAAAAAGACCGTACCGTGTTGCGGGCCATCGGACGCCAGCTCGGAATTGCAGCAGACAGCATCTCCGCACTGAACAGCATCGTGCGCCACAATGCTAACCTGCAATCGATCTTCGAAGGCATCAGTGATCCGCTGCTGCTTGCTGACGGAACAGGAAATCCCATCGTTGCCAACGAATCTGCCCGCAAGCTGGGAGAGGAACTTTCCGATGGAACCATTACTAACGGCGGCGTGGTCAGCCTGCTCTGCCACGGCCCCGGAGATTCCGGTAATTGTGGAATTTCTAAATCCCTGTTTATGAACAAACCCTTGTCCAGAGAAGTTTCTCTGCCGGAGGGCCGTTCTTTTGCCATCAATATCTATCCCATTCACGATGCGGAAAATCCACTTGAACGCAGGGTAGTCATCTACGTTCATGAAACAACCAGCCAGAAGCAAATGCTGGCCCATATGACTCAGGCTGAAAAAATGGCGACAGTAGGAAAACTTTCAGCCGGACTGGCCCATGAAATCAACAACCCGCTGGGGGTTATCCTCTGTTATGCAGAATTGTTAAAAAAAGAGGCTACCGGACAGAACGCAGAAGATATTGAAGTTATCCTCAAACATACCAGACAGGCACAGACAGTGCTCAAGGATCTGCTAAACTTCGCACGACCAAAAGTTTCTTCAACAGTTGGCAGCGATTTAACAAAGATAGTCCGCGATGTTGCCGATGTATTCCGTATTCAGGCGGATAAGCAAGGAGCTAAAATAAGTCTTGAACTTGACGACTCCACTCCGAAACTGAATGTGGAACCGCAAGCTCTTGAGCACATTGTTGCCAACCTGCTCTTGAACGGACTTGATGCTGTGCCGGAAAACGAAGGCAGATTAAAAATAAGCCTTGGTTTTGAACAGCCGGGGCAGGCTGTGCTTAAAGTCACGGATAACGGTCCCGGCATAGCGCAGGAAGACTTGCAATATGTATTTGACCCCTTTTACACCACCAAAGAAGTCAATAAAGGTTCCGGTCTGGGACTGGCTGTAGTATTTGGGTTCATGAGCGATCTCGGCGGCTCTATTGAAGTGGAAAACGGCAGCAAGGACAAAGGAGAACTGTCCGGGGCCGTATTCACCCTGAAATTTCCCCTGACTAAAAAGGATATATAATGGCTGACACACATCAGCAAAAGATATTGATAGTTGATGATCAGGAAGATTTTGCCCGAGGAATCAAAAGATTGATTGAAGGCGCCTTCCCTGAAAACACCGTTTTGATGGCTTTCAACGGTGAGCAGGCACTTGCCATGCTTAAATCACAGCAGGTGACCCTAATGGTCAGTGACCTCCAAATGCCCGGCATGAATGGTCTGGAACTTTTAAAGACCGCCCTTGCTCAAAGCGATTCATTATCTGTGGTAATGCTTACCGCCCACGGAACAGTGGAGACCGCAGTGGAAGCCCTCAAAGCCGGAGCCTACGATTTTGTGACCAAGCCCATTGAACAGGAGAATCTGTTCCGAGTCATCAGCAAAGGCATGGAGCGAAGCCGTTTACTTGAGGAGAACAGATTACTTCGGGCACAGATAGAACAGCGTAAGGACCGTTTGCTTGGGCAAAGCCCCGTCATGCAGCAGCTAAAGCAATCCATAGGCGCCGTGGCTCGTACTGATTACAACGTTCTGATTATGGGCGAATCCGGAACGGGTAAAGAATTGGTGGCCGGGATGGTACGGGACCTGAGTTCACGGGCTGACAAGCCATACGTAACCGTCAACTGTACTGCTATCCCTGACAATCTTCTGGAGAGCGAACTTTTCGGACATATCAAGGGAGCGTTCAGCGGTGCGGACCATGACCGCGAAGGACTATTCACCCGTGCTGACGGCGGAACAATACTGCTGGACGAAATTGGCGATATTCCACTGGAAACGCAGGCCAAACTGTTGCGCGTCCTGCAGGAAGGAGAAATCAGACCCGTAGGTTCAGACCATTCAAAAAATATCGATGTGCGGGTGTTGGCCTCAACCAATCAGGATTTGCCCCGTCGGGTAGCTGAAAAAACTTTTCGCGAAGACCTGTATCACCGCTTGAACGTACTTCCCTTAAACCTGCCTTCGCTGAAGAACCGTCCCGGAGATATTCCTCTACTGGCCCGTTATTTTGCGCAAAAAGCCTGCATTGAATTGGGGCTGCCTGAAAAAGAACTGGAACCGGCTGTCGTAGGACATTTAAGCGGACAGAAATGGACCGGAAATGTCCGTGAGTTGCAGAACACCATGCGCAAGCTGGCCGTATTCAGCACCGGGGAATCCATAACTATGCTGGCTGTGGACATGGCCGAAGGTAAGATGTCAATGGAGTTAAAAAACGATTCTATGGCAAACCTTCCGTTTAAAGAAGCCAAGCAGCAATTGGTGGACAGCTTCAGCAGAAGTTACATCAGCGATATTCTGAGCCGTAGCGGTGGTAATGTTTCAGAGGCGGCACGAATGTCAGATTTGTCCAGAGTGGCAGTGCAGAAAATGCTCTCACGGTTCAATTTGAAGACTTCAAATTTTAAAAAAGAGTGAACCGCTTAATTTTGTACCCAGTTTGCAAACTAAATTTTCCCCCGCCAATAAAGCTATCGACTCATTGGCCCAAGGCTATTATGAATAGGCATGCCCACAGATAAAATATTTCGTCAGGAAAAGGCCTTTTTCAGCATTGAAGGAGTTAATTCCAACTGGGAATCCGTGCTGAACAGAGCAGTGCAGGCTACCCTGCCCAAAGATCATGAACTAGAAGCCAACCACCCAGACTATTTCTTTTTCCTGCTTAAGGGATCTGTTAAACTGTCCTGCCTTTCTGAGAATGGACAGGAACGGGTTGTGATGCGTATCGGTCCCGGAACCCTTTTCAATGAAATTTCGCACATCCATATATCCCTACTCCAAAGCCATAGCCTGCACACATTGGAAGAATGCGTTGTAGCCCGTTTTCCCAAATCCATTCTGAACGATCAGGAATTCTTCCGTCAGCACCCGGAACTGGCCTGCAACCTGATCCATTCACTGGGCATCAAGGCCGGAGCTTTTTTTGCACAGCTTTTTGATTCCGGTTTACTTGAGGTAAATACGCGGGTCAGTCGTTCTCTTTACCAACTCTGGCAGGAAAACGGTGAATCGGAATCCTTTTCCCCGGGCCTGACCCAAAGTGAGCTGGCCAGTACCCTTGGGGTTCACCGCAGTTCTTTATGCCGAGTCATCAAAGCCCTGCGCCAGAGCGGAGTTATCGGAAAGTTCACCAAAACAACCCTTGAAATTCTTGATCCCGATGCGTTGTCTCGCGAAGCGGGCGGACTGCTCTTTCAGAGCTTAAGCTTGTGATATAATCGGCAAACACTTTTTCAAAACAGCTTTTCATCCTCATATTCCGGTCATAAAAAATTCAACTCATTTGGTTTTTGTCTCATATGAGACAGAATTTTTCACTCCCCTGCTCCATATGTGAAAAAAAGCGCGAGGCGACATTCAATGCTTCGCAAACATTTTTCAAGGAGCCCGCAATGTCCTTTGACAAAAGCAAGATCAAAAACGTGGTATTCATTATGCTGGATACCCTGCAATTCAACTATCTCGGATGCTACGGCAACGAGACGGTCAAGACCCCGCATCTTGATCGTTTCGCCCGCCAGTCAGTTCTTTTCGAAAATGCATACAGTGAAGGCGTACCGACCATCCCCGTACGCAGAGCACTTATGACCGGCCGCTTCACCCTGCCTTACGGCGGCTGGAAACCCTTGGGCAGTGATGACACCACCATCACTGACATCCTCTGGGGCCGCAACATGCAGACCGCACTCATTTACGACACCGCCCCCATGCGCCTCGCCAAATTCGGCTACTCCCGCGGTTTCGATTATGTAGACTTCTGCCCCGGACAGGAGCTGGACCACACCACTTTTGAAAACGAACCTCTCGACCCGGCCCTCAAGCCCGAAGATTACACCTCCGCCACCATGGTCTGGGATGAAAACGGCGAATACATCGATGATGAAAGCCCGCAGCTTCTGGACGAAATCGGTTGCTTCCTGCGCCAGCAGCAGCACCGCCGCACTGAAGCCGACAGCTACGTTGCCAAGGTCATGAACCGCACCGACAGCTGGCTCAAGGAACGCCGCGATAAAAACCGCCCGTTCTTCCTCTGGATCGATTCATTTGATCCCCACGAGCCTTGGGATCCGCCGTCCGTATGGAAAGGTGAGCCCTGCCCCTACGATCCAGAGTACGAAGGAAACCCCATCATGCTCGCTCCGTGGGTTCCGGTGGAAGGCCGCATCACCGAACGCGAATGCGAACACATCCGCGCTCTGTACATGGAAAAAATCACCGATGTAGACCGCTGGGTAGGCCGGACTCTGGATTCCATCCGCGAACAGGGTCTCATGGATGAAACCATGGTTGTTATCATGTCCGACCACGGACAGCCCATGGGCGAAGCTGAACACGGCCACGGCATCATGCGTAAATCCCGCCCCTGGCCTTATGAAGAGTTGGTCCACGTACCGCTCATGATGCATATCCCCGGTGTTGAAGGCGGACAGCGCATTTCCTCCTTTGTGCAGAACGTGGACGTAACCGCCACTATTATGGATGTCCTCGACCTGCTCGAGACCGAAGACGGTGTCAGCGATCACGGCATGAAAACCTTTGGTGCCGAAGATTATCAGGGTGAAAGTTTGCTGCCCATGATGCAAGGCGAAGTGGACAAAGTCCGCGATTATGCCATTGCCGGATACTACGGCATGTCTTGGTCCATCATCACCGATGATTACAGCTACGTGCACTGGCTGGTCAGTGAAGAAGAAAAAGACAACGCCGACTGCGTGGAAGGTGCTGACAAAGTCATGTCCGAGGACATGTGGACTTGCACAGCCGGAGCCAAGATCGAAGTTCCCCAGCACAACGAACTTTATGACCGCCGCAAGGACCCTTTCCAGCTGAATAACATTGCCGAAGAGAATCCCGAAAAAGCCGAAGAGTTGCTCCAAAAGCTCAAGCTGGTCATCGGCGAACTGCGCACTACCTAATTCAAACTAACAAGGGCGGCCCGGTAATCCCGGCCGCCCATAATAATATCTCATTGGAGAGATCATGTTTACCGAACTGACCGACGCCAACTACGTCCAGACCATGGCAGACACCGAATCCGGTGTGCTCATCTGCTACAAGCAGCAGTGCCCCCACTGCAAAAATATGGAAAAGGTGCTGGAAAAATTCAGCAAGAAAAATCCTGATGTAACCCTGTTCAAACTGGACAGCGAAGCCAACCCCGAAGCACTGGCTGATCTTGATTCCGAACGCGCCCCGACCATCTTCATCATCAAAGGCGGAAAAATGGTAGCCCGCAAAGGCGGCCTGATGAACCCCAAAGAAATGAAGGCCTTTTTCGCTGCGGCATAGCGTTAACCCGACTTGCCCAAGCCAACGCAAACAAGCAACGGGAGGAAACATGAGTGAGAGCACAACATACGATATCATCATTGTAGGTGGCGGCCCCGCAGGAATGACCGCAGGCATCTACGCAGCCCGCGCCGGACTGAAAGCCATAATCCTTGAGGAAAACATCACCGGAGGACTGGTAAACTCTACTTATACTGTAGAGAACTTTCCTTCCTACCCCACCATCCACGGCATGGATCTGATGAAAAAGATGCGTGCCCATGTGGACAGCCTTGAGGTAGAAGTAGAAGAAGTTTGCGAAATCGAGAGTATGTCTCTGGAAGGAGATATAAAGATCGTGGAAACAGACGATGAAACTTTCAACGCCAAGACAGTTATCATCTGCACCGGACGCAAACCCATTCCTCTTAATGTGCCTACCGAATGCGATCAGGTCCACCACTGCGCTATCTGCGACGGTGGTCCGTACAAGGGTAAAAGAGTTCTGGTGGTCGGCGGCGGCAATAGTGCTTTTGATGAAAGCCTGTACATGATCACCCTCGGCATTGAGCATATCACCCTTGTGGAAGTGATGGACCGTTTCTTTGCTGCTCAGGGGACTCAGGATCAATTGCTCGGTACAGGCAAAGTAGACGCCCGCTCTGAGACCAAAGTGGTCGATCTCGTTGTAGAAAATGACGAACTCAAAGCCGCTGTGCTGGAAAATGTAGCTACCAACCAACAGGAAACCGTACCTGTAGACGGAGTATTCGTTTTTCTGGGCCAGAATCCCAATAACGAACTTTTTGCCAAGAAAATAGAATTGTCTAAGAACGGCTACATCATTACCGATGAACACATGGCAACCAGCATCCCCGGCGTTTTCTCCGCAGGCGATATCAACGATAAAGCCTACCGCCAGATAACCACAGCCATGTCCGACGGAACAATTGCGGCTTTAGCCGCTGAAAGATATATTCGCACATAGGAAGAACCATGACCAACGCAATGCAAACAATAAAAAAATGGGGCATGGCCGCTGCAATCGCCGCTGCCGGGGCCTTCATCATGAACGATCCGGGCAACCCCAAAATCGCCCTCTACTGGTTTGAAACAATTTTCGCCATCGCGGGTTTCGCCTTTGAAATCATGCCCCTGTTCGCCACAGCGGTATTGCTGCTCATGGCCTACATTGTCACAGGCATCGCCACCCCGGACCTCGCCTTTGTGGGCTGGACCACCCCCATCCCATGGGTTTGCATGTGCGGAATGCTTATCGGCGCACTCATGGAAAAGACCAAGTTGTCCAACCGCATCGCCCTGCTGGCTATCACCCGCATCGGACGCACTCCTTTACGGCTCTACATCGCCATGATTGTTGCCGGATACGCAGTGGGGGCCATCATCCCGGACGTCATCACCGTAACCATCCTGTTCATGGCTATCGCCTCCGGTATGTGCGCAGCGATGAAGCTGGAGAAAGGCTCTAAAGCCGCCACCACCCTGATTATGGCTGCTTTCTTCGGTGCTACTGTTCCAGCCACCAACTACCTGCCTAACAATGTCGGTATTGTCGGCTTGCTTATGGTTAAAGATATGGGCGTACCCATTGAATGGCTGAGCTTTTTTATCGAAAACATAGCCTTCGCCCTGCTGGTAGGTGTTGCCTGTGTAGGAATTCTACACTTTTTCGGTTCCAAAGAACTGGGCAAATACATGGATCAGTGCCTTGAGCACGCCAGCGAGAACCTCGCCTCCATGGGTTCCATCACCCGCGATGAAAAGAAAACTCTGGTTCTGACCACTTTGGCCCTTGCCGCTTTTGCCACTGAAACACTGCACGGCATTCCCGGTTACTACGCTTTCTGCGCCGTGGTCCTGCTGGGTTTTACCCCGCTCTTTAATCTGCTCAAGAAAGAAGATGTAGCTAAGGTTCAGTTCTCCATCCTATTCTTTATTGTCGGCTGCATGGCTATCGGTATCGTGGCCGGAAGTCTCGGAATTCCCGCATGGATGGCCGGCAAAATTGTGCCCTATCTTGAAAATGTCCAGAGTCTGGCAGGCTCCTCGCTGCTGGCCTACTGCACCGGAATTCTGTCTAATTTCGCCCTGACACCTGTTGCAGCGGCCACTTCGCTAAGTATCCCGCTGGCTGAAATTGCCACTTCACTGAACATGGATATCAAGCCGCTGCTGTACAGCTTCTTCTACGGGTTGGACCAATTCCTGTTTCCTTACGAGCTTGCCGCTGCGCTGATCATGTTCGCCACCGGATACGTACGCATGCGTTACCTGATGCTGATCATGGCCATCAGAATGCTTTGCGGAGCTGTTGCGGTCTGGATTGTAGCCTCCACCTACTGGCAGTGGATTTTCTAAACACACCACAAAAATAGCAGGCTGCTGAGGAAGTCCAGATGTAAGGCGCAAAACAAATGCAGGAACGAAGCGTATCCAGATATACGTGAGTTTCTGGATTTGTTGCAGCAACGCAGCAGATGGCGCTTTCTCAGCAGTCTGGGCGTGCTGAGTCCTCGCAGCCCGCCTTATCCAATTTTCCTATTCAAATTTTTAATTACTGTAGGCCCGCCAAGGGTACTCAGGAGATTTCTCATGTCTAAAACCCTTCTTCTCGTGGCCCTTGCCGTGGTCCACATCATCTGGGGCGGCGGGTTCATCGTCCTCAAAATGGTGCAAGAAACCTTTACTCTGGAACAGATTCTGCTGGGCCGGGTACTTTTCGCTTCCCTTCTCTATCTGATCCTCTGGTCACGCATTCCCAAGCCCACTTATCAAAAAGGGGATTGGAAGATGCTGCTGCTTCTCGCTCTTTGCGAACCGTTTCTGCTCTTCATCTTTGAAACTCTTGGATTGCAATACACTTCCGCTTCACAGGGCGGGATGATTGTGGCCTGCGTACCCATGACTGTGGCTATCGGTGCTTACGTTGTTTACAAAGAAAAAATCAGCCGCCGCTGCATGGCCGGAATTCTGTTTGCGGTTCTGGGTGTGGGAATTGTATCCGCTTTCGGAGAAGCCAATGAACACGGCAGTAATCCAATACTGGGTAACTTCTTCATCTTCTGCGCAGTGCTTTCAGCCACCTGCTATGCCCTGACCGTAAAGCACCTCGCAACCCGCTACCACTTCATGTACCTTTCGGCCATTCAGGTCTTCGGAGCCACTATCCTCTTTCTGCCCGGAGCACTCATGTCTCCCATGCCGGAAAATCTGAATTGGCAGGCCTTCGGGGCACTGGTCTATCTGGGGCTGGGGATCACCTTTCTGGTTTATTTCGTCATCAACTACGCCCTGACCAAAATCAAGGCCGCCCACGTTATCCTTTTTTCCAACCTGATCCCGGTGGCAACCCTCGTCCTTGCCTTCCTGATCCTTGGCGAAACGCTCACTCCCGTTCAATACGGCGGCGCCGCCCTCGTTCTCGGCGGAATGTTTCTGGCAGGATCACCGGATTCTGTAGAATAAAAGTAAGCTTTCCCCGGAAAAGACAAAAGCCCCACAGCGTGTAAACACATTGTGGGGCTTTGCTTTGTACACCAATTTATTGATCAGCTATCCCCAATATTCATCCAAAACATAACAAAGCCCCTCCTCTGCCAGAGGAAAAGGGCTGTTGGCCAGGTAAGGGGTATGATAACCGAGCACTTTGCCATCGATTTTAGCCTGCAAAGACTCCACCTGCTTCCAGTGGGTGTGCACACTATCCGGGTTATTAAACTCTATTTCATGAAAAACCAGATCGCAGGATGCAAACCACTCGGCTTTCAGTTCAGCACGCTTGAGGATTTTATTGATATTCTCATCATACTTGGTGTCGCCGGAATAACCGAAACTTCTCCCCCCGGCTGAAATTTTCAGCCCCACAGTCCCGTAAGGAAGAATATGATGGTTCCAGCGACTGTCTATTTGTATGGGACCAAGCTGCAGCGGCGAACCGGGCTGTAACAAAAAGACTTCCGCATGCTCTTTCAGATCAGGGAAAAGCGGTAAATAAAGATCGCCAAGAACCCGATAAACATTCTCCGCAAGAATCAACTTCAACTTGCGATTGAACTTACGGGCCCTTTGCATACAGGCGGTGAAACCCTGCACATGATCTTCATGGTTATGGGTGAACAGAAAGTGGGTGATGTCATCAATGTGGATGTTATGCCGGGCAAGAGTATGGGCCGGATAACCGCAGGGATCTATCCAGATTACATATTCTCCGAAGCGGACAATGGTATTGGCAACAGTACCGTAAACCCCGTTTCCGCAGCCGATGGGGATAACTTCAAGATGCTCACGAATATTTCCGTCTCTGGGAATGGTCTCCAGCAGGGATTCAATCTCTTCGTCGGGACTTCCAACCGGAGCAAGCTCATTGCGGGAGTAAAGCACAGCTCCTTCCTCATAAATGATCACATTGCCGTCTTGGCAACAGATCTCAAGACTACCGTTGCGGTAAGAAGGATCAGCTACATTATGATGAAACCACTTGCCCAGCCAATCCCTGCGTACCACTTTGAGATTTTTGTCATCAAAAAAATATGGAAAAATGCATTCAAGGTGGCTGTAAACCTGCTCCACGTTCTGCTTTAAACCTACATATTCCCTTAAAATACCGCCTTTTATCTGAGACTGCCAAAGAATAAATTCTTCTCCGGTACGATTGTCCCCGGCCAACGAGACCTCCCATTCAGGAACCACCACGATCTCCTCTCGAAAACCGTGTTCAGTCAGGAATTTTGCAACATCAGGCATACTGCCGACCCGCACAGTCCCCTTTGAGGTACGCACCAGATCCACAAACATCCCGCAATGTTCAATCCGCTGCACCCGGTCTGTCAGCTTCCGTAACGTACTGGTTGTCATCTACATATCCCTTCTTCACAATGTATATGTTTACATAGAAATGACACAAACTAGATCATAATGCCACATCAAGCTTATATATTTTCAACTTACCAAAACCAAAAACTCAATAAAAACAAGCACAAAATTCATTTTTTAACAATTTCGTTGACATAAACATTAGCAAGCTGCTAACAAAATGTAAACGTTTACATAGTGAGGTTATTTGTGAGCACAATTCGTGATGTTGCGCGACTGGCGCAAGTCTCCACCGCTACGGTCTCCCGGGTTATAAATTCACCCGACACCGTACGTGAAGAAACCCGTGAGAAAGTTCTCCGGGCCATGAAGATGTGCAATTACAAATACAATGCCCTTGCACGCGGTTTTGCCACCAAGAAGTCCAACACCATCGGACTGATCATCCCTAACATAAACAACCCCGTATTTGCTGAATCCACTCTGGGGGTTCAAGAATATGCCGATGAAAAAAAGGTCAAAGTCATCCTCGGCAACACATCCTACAAGATATCACAGGAAGAAAGCCTGATCAAAGCACTGCGTGAAAGTCAAGTGGACGGACTCATCATCACCACGACCAATCCCAAGGGCGAAATTATCAAAACCCTTGTGGACGAAGAAATCCCCTTTGTACTGCTTTTCAGTACAGTCAAAGGCGGTCCCATTTCAGCCGTAGGAGTTGATAACTACCGGGGCGGCTACGTTGCCACCGAGCACCTTATCTCCCTCGGCCACCGCAGGATCGGAATGATCGCGGGTAGCTTTTCCGTGACAGACCGCTCATATCATCGCTGGCACGGCTATCGCCAATGCCTCAAAGACAATGAAATCCCTTACAACAAGGACCTGCTGGTCCAGACAGAATATTCTCTCGCCGGAGGGCGGGATTCTATCAAAGAGCTTCTTGAGCAGGACTCCCCGCCCAGCGCGGTTTTCTGTTCCAACGACTACATTGCCCTCGGGGCGATCAAGGGTGCACGGGAAGCAGGGCTGAACCTGCCCGAAGACCTGTCCATCGTGGGTTTTGATGACATGCCCACAGCCTCATATATGGTCCCGGCCCTGACCACTATCCGCCAACCCGCTTATGAGATGGGCAGGCGCGCCTGTGAACTTTTGCTACAGAAAATTGATGCTCCGGACAAAACGGAGCAGCATATGATGGAGACCAAACTGGTTGTCCGCGAATCTACTGCCGCCATCCCGCAAACACACGTAAAACAACACTAAGTGTTGTTTTTACTAAAATAAATATGATTTATTTTAACGTACACGGGAAACGGAAGCAGAGGATGGCGGGGGCAGACAGTAGCAAAAGGATTGCCGCAATTGTTGCCGTAATCCTGATAAGTAAGGAAACAACCTTAGGAGGAAGATTACAATGAACTTCAAGAAGACCCTTTCCGTGCTTTGTGCAGGAGCTGTCCTGATCCTGTCCATGGGTACCATGTGTATGGCTGACGATTACAAACTGACTCTGAAATTGAGCCATGTTTTCAGCCCGGCTGAACAGCTTTCCAAATCCATGGATGCTGTTGCCGAATCCATCCATGAAAAAACCGACGGCGCAATCAACATCCAGACTTTCCCGCAGGCCCAGCTGCCCGCATACAAGGAAGGCGTGGAGCAGGTTGTTCGCGGTGCTAAATTTATTTCCGTAGAAGATCCGTCTTTCATCGGTGACTATGTTCCTGACTTCAAGGCTCTCTACGCTCCCATGCTTTACCGCAGCTTTGACGAATACGTGACTCTTACCCAGTCCGAACTCGTTAAAAAAATGAAAGCTGAAGCAGAAAAGCAGGGCATCAAAATTCTCGCTCTCGACTTCATTTACGGTTTCCGTAACCTGATCACCCAGAAAGTCATCAAGACTCCTGCTGATCTCAAAGGCATGAAAATCCGTACTCCCGGTTCCAAATCCTACATCGACACCCTCAATGCTATGGGCGCGGTTGCGACTCCCCTGCCTTGGGGCGAAACACTTTCCGCAGTACAGCAGGGCGTTGTTGACGGTCTTGAAGGTTCCGAGTTCACCAACATCGGTACCAAAGTTTACGAAGGCCCCACCAAGAACGTAGCCAACACCCGTCACATCCTCGGAACCTGCGGTGTATACATCTCCACCAAAGTTTGGAACGAAATTCCGGCTAATTACCAGAAAATCATTCAGGATGAATTCAACAATGGTGCAAACCACATGGTTAACCTGCTCAAGTCCCAGCACGGCGGCGTAGTGAAGGAGCTGGAATCCTACGGCGTGAAGTTCAACGAAGTTGACGGCGACGCTTTCCGCGCAGCCCTCAAGCCTCTCTACAAAGAACAAAAAGGTATGACTCCCGGTATCTACCAGTCTATCTTCAAAGAACTCGACGCACTGAGATAAACAATAAATTCAGGGCATGGGAGCCTGCGCTCCTATGCCCTGCTTTTGGTGGTGAACAATGTCTACTACAGCATGCAGATTTATTTTTAAAAATTTCGACCTCCTGCTCAGCGGTTTTTTCCTGTGCATTACCGTTGCGGTGGTCATCGTCAATGTCGGGCTGCGCTATCTATTTCAAGGCGGTCTTTTCTGGGCCGAAGAAGTAGCTACAACCGCCTTCATCTGGTCAGTTTTCGTGGGATCAGCCGCTGCATACCGCTACAAAATGCACATCGGCATCGATCTGATCAGCAAGGTCGGTCCCCGGGTCTGGCGCAATTTCATTGCTGTGGTCATCGACCTCATGATGTTCATCATTAACGGATACATCGTGTATCTCAGTATTTTTTATATTCAGGCAAACAAGCTGAAACGCACCCCCGTTCTCGACATTCCCGCCATTTACGTGAATCTGGCACTTACGGTCGGTTTCTCCCTGATGGCTGTCTACGCACTGGCTTTCCTGTATCAGGATTTAGGAAAACTTTTCGGCAAACAGGCAGAAGAAGGAGAATAGAACCATGCTTACATTTCCCGTAACCATTGTAATGGCCCTGTACTTCACCAGTATTCCCATTGCTTTTGCCCTGCTTGCCGCAGCACTCGCATATTTCACTTTCGGCGATGTTGGCACGCCGCCGGACCTGATCCTGCAGAAGTTCATCACATCCACCGCTTCCTTTCCTTTGCTGGCCATTCCATTTTTCATCATGGCCGGAGAGATTATGAACTTCTCAGGAATCAGTGCCGCCCTCATGAAGATGGCAGAAGTACTGACCGGACACCTGCGCGGCGGTCTGGCTCAGGTCAACGTGTTGCTTTCCACTCTCATGGGCGGAATCTCAGGATCTGCTAACGCGGACGCAGCCATGCAGTCCAAAATAATTGTCCCGCAGATGACTAAACGCGGCTACAGCGCACCTTTTGCTACCGCCATCACCGCCGCATCATCCGCAATTGCACCTGTAATTCCGCCGGGTATCAACCTGATCATCTACGCCCTCATCGCGCAGGTCTCAGTGGCAAAAATGTTCATCGGCGGTTACACTCCGGGACTTCTCATGTGCCTTGGACTTATGCTCACCGTACATTTCATTGCCAAGAAAAGAGACTACAAGCCTTCCCGCGAAAAAATGGCTTCCGGCAAGGAAATTTTCAAACAGTTCCGCGAATCCATCTGGGGCCTGCTCCTCCCGCTGGGTATCATCGCCGGTATTCGTTTCGGGGTTTTTACCCCCACAGAAGCGGGAGCCATGGCCGTACTGTTCTGTATCATCATTGGAGTTTTCTTTTATAAGAAGCTGAGATGGGAACATTTCCCCATCATCATGAAGAATACCATACTGGGCACCAGCTCGGTCATGCTGATCGTTATCGCCGCCTCTGTATTCGGGCAATACATGAGCTGGGAACGGATTCCCCACCAGCTGACCAAGAGCATTCTGGCTATCTCCGAATCCCCGTGGCTGATTCTGGTCGTAATCAACTTCCTGCTCCTGTTCCTCGGAATGTTCCTTGAAGGGGGAGCACTGCTGATCATCGTAGCCCCGCTGCTGGTCCCATTGGTCAAAGGCATGGGCATCGACCTTATCCATTTCGGATTAATCATGATCGTCAACATTATGATCGGAGGGATAACGCCGCCGTTCGGCTCGATGATGTTCACGACCTGCGCCATTACCGGATCGACTGTAGGGGAATTCTGCCGTGAAATCTGGCCGTTTATTCTGGCCCTGCTCATTGTTTTGGTAATCGTCACCTATATGCCCTCAGTGGTCATGTTTCTGCCCAACATCCTATAATGGAGTTTTTTAAATGATGATCATCGGACATCGGGGATGTAAGTACACAGGATATAATCAAAACACTATCCGCTCCTTTAAAAAAGTCACTTCCGAAGGGGTGCCGGCCATTGAATTTGATGTGCAGCTAAGCGCAGATAAGGAACTGGTGGTTGTGCACAACCTCGACCTTGAAGAAGTATCCACAGGTAAAGGGGAAGTTTCCAGCACGGACTCTGCTACCCTGAAAACCCTCTTTGCCGGAGACCCCACGCAAGGCGAGGACCGTATTCCCTTCCTTGCGGACGTTTTCGATTTCTTTGCTTCCTGCGGGCCGGACAAACGCCCGGCAATCCACATGGAACTGAAAGGAAATAATACCGGCAAAATGGCGGGAGAACTGTTCAATGAATACGTTGCCGCTGGAAAGCTCGACATGTCTGACATGCTGGTCAGTTCCTTTAACTGGAAGGAACTGGAAGCTATTCGCGAAGTATGTCCCGAAGCTAAAATCGGCCTGCTGGACGGAGCTATCCGCCGCAATCTCCTGCTGACAAAAACCGGACCGGAAGCGGAACGCTACTTTGCCGAGCTGTTCGCCTACGGCAATGAAGATTATATGCTGCCCCGGTTTCCTGTTTTGGCGGAGAATCTAAAGCTTCTTGATAGGATTTGTGCTGACCGACATATCCACAAACTGCTCAGTCAGGAACTTAAGGACTGCCTCGACGGTCGCTACTACACGGATGAACTGTTGGATAGTGCCACCGCGATGAATGCCACCTCAGTGAACCTTTGGTTTCTCACAATCTCACCGGAATTTATTGACAAAGCCCATGCAAAGGAGCTTGCTGTACTTGTGTATACTGCCAACCTCCCCGAAGAATGGACTGCCCTCGCTAAAATTGGAGTCGATGGAATCTTCACCGACTTTTACGCAGAGGCAACACGCACGCTGGCTGATTACAAATTTTAACCGGACATGGGGTCAGGCACGGGGCTTCCGGCTTCTGCCACCCCGAGCCAACTTCATGCCATGACCAGAATATCTTCTATTTTCTTCGATAAACTCGACTATCAGCTTTTGCAGATTGTTGACGATGTCCTCAAGCGCGGTCCTAAATCCCGCGCTTTCCGCTCCCTTTTTGTTGAATACATGCATCCCCACGGGATCAAGGAAATGGCGGCACCGCAAGGGCTGCGCATTGCCTATGCCGTTATCAGCCTGCTAGGCAGCTTTGAAAACGGCAGGACCCGCGACCGGCTGAAGGCCCTGCGTTCATTGCGGGATGAAGTTTTCCTTTCCTCATCCGGCTATTACCGCAAGAACACAGCCCGGGTTCTCCTGCAAATCATGAAGCAACTGGTCCGCCCGGGCAACAGTGAGTTGAAAAGGCTCAAATTGGCCCATGATTTTCGTATGGTTTCAGCTGGCAACCCCCGCAAAATAAGAAAGGAACTGGCAAAATATCATCTGATTGAAATGCCCGAGGAGTGGAATCACTTCGCCTTTGACGACCATGTGCACGATGCCAATACCAAAGGCAGAAAATCCCCCACTCACCTGATCATGGATGCCTGGATCAAGGGTATCCGCGATATCACCGTTGTCTACTACAACTACGTGCGCCCGCAGGTCATTGAGGAACTACTTGAAGCAGGCAGCATACTGGACATCAAGGTACGGGTGGTCATTGAACTCTCCGCCCGGTTCCGGGATAAGTATGTCCGTTTCACATGGGAACCGAACGTCCTTTCCGACAGTTCCAGTTACCAAAAATTCTTGGACAAAGAACGTGTGAGCAACTTCTTTGAAGAAGGAAGGGAAGTCTCGCGCTATCAGCAGAGATACGTCTTTGATGTCCTGACTGAATTTAACAACAAACACCGCCATGACCTCGGCAAAGAGCTGGAATTAAAACTGCCTCTGCTGAATCAGGACGAATTTCTGGCCTTTGTGGGCACCGGACAACCCTCCATCCTGCACCTTGGGCGGTTCATCCACAACAAGCTTTCCCTTTACGCTGAAGACAAAGCAGACACGCAGCTTACACCGGAACAAAAAGAACAGCTCCATGCACTGCCTGTAAGGACCATCATTGCGGAATATCTGGTTCCTGAAAAAAATCCGCAATTACACGACCCGGCTGAGCCGCACAAAGAAACCGAGCTTCCAAAACTCCTGCGTTGCAACATCAACGAACTGATGACCCGCTTGCTACGCATTCACTCCAGCTCGAAGTTCACCCTCAACCTTGCCAATCTCACAGCGCAGGATACACTGGAACTGCTCTACGACGGCGGAGGGATGATCACCCATATTGAGGCCTACAATCTGAAGGATGCCTGCAAGGAAATCACTGCCGGTAATGAACAGAGAACCCAGCTCACCGGGCAGGAAAAACATTACAGACTGATCGGCAGATTACAGAAAGCCCTCAACGAAGACAGCGTGATCACCCTGAAAAGTGCCATCCGCGAAATAATTTATGACCATGACGACCAGCTTGAACAATTAAAAAAAGACCATGAGACAACTGCTGCCCGCAAGGCCATGCAAGAGCGCAAGCCGGAACTGGTAGCCATACTTTCAGATCTTGAAAAATTTCATGAGATTTACCGCAAACGCAGCCTGAAATCCCGGATCGGGTCTGGCTCAACCGGACAGGCTGAGCACAGGCACGGCATGGGATTCGTAGTTCTCGACACCCTTCCCGCCCGGGCCCGCAAACCATTCAACCGCAATAACTGCGGAGAAGGGCGCACCCGTATACCTGTCAGTGCCCTGATGACCAAAAGCGTCAACAGCAAGGTAGGTCTTGCCGGGCGCGGGCTGTCCCGCATATCTGAAAACAGTGGCAGACGCTGGGTAAAATGGACCCTTGATTCTTTCAGGATACATGCAGGCAAACCGGGTAACATCGGTACGCTGGGCGGCCTGAATATCCAGTCTGAAAACAGCATCGAAAGCAAACAGAATACAGACTCACTGGACAAGCCCTGGAACTATCTGAACACCAACATAAAAAATACCGCCAAGGTTTTGCTGGGTTTTATTCCAGCTTTCCTGACCTTCTACTTAACTAAGGACTGGTGGCTGTTATCCTATTTCGGGGCGGTAATCTGGTTTGCCATTACCGGGTGCCGCAACATTATCCAATCGGTCCTCGGCGGAGGAGGATTGCGCCGCTCCCCCTTACTGCCGTGGAACTCACTGGTCAGCTGGAGCCGTATTTCCGACTCCCTGCTCTATACCGGATTCTCAGTGCCTCTGCTGGATTATCTGGTCAAAACCCTGCTGTTGGATAACACCTTCGGGGTGACCACCTCCACCAATCCCATACTGCTCTATTCAGTAATGGGACTGGCTAACGGCATTTACCTTTCCAGTCACAACGCCATCCGCGGACTGCCCAAAGGTGCCACTGTGGGTAACTTTTTCAGGTCCATCCTTGCCATCCCTGTGGCGGTGGCCCTTAGCGGACTGATCGGGGCCTCGCTGGGCATGGCCGGAATCCCGGACGCCACTGGAATCCTACAAAAATGGGCGGCAATCATCTCCAAGTTTGCATCAGACGGAGTAGCGGCCTTTATCGAAGGACTTGCCGACCGGCAGACCAACGTCAAAGCTCGGTTAACCGGATACAAGACCAAGATAGCCCAGCTCTTTTCTGTTTTTTCAAGACTGGATCTCATGTTCCCAGAAGAGGATGTGCTTGAAATGCTTCAGACCCCGAAAATCATGATGCGGACCTTGAGCAAGGAAGCGAGAGATCTCGAAAAGCTGATCATCGTAAACGCTCTGGACCTCATGTATTTCTGGCTCTATCAGCCGCGTTCGCGAAAAGCACTGTCCCTAATGATTCAAAATATGTCCCGCGAGGAGTGGCTCATATTCTACCGCTCCCAACTTATCCTGAAACGGCATAAGGAAATCAGTCAGGTCTTTGTGGATGGTCTGGTGGGTAAGAATTTTTCCAAAGCCCTTTCCTTCTATCTGGACCAATCCCCGCAATACCTTGCGGACATGAAAAAGCTGGAAAAAAAGGACTACGGACTGGAGTCATCCTAGCTGGCCGCACCAAAGAAGCCTGCCTTTCCCTAACCAGAAACAACAAAAAAGCCCACAATGTGTTAACATATTGTGGGCTTTTTGTTGTGCTGATTTGCATAGAGCAGAATTACCCGTTCTTCTTCAGATATTTACTCACCGCTTGCCGGGTGACCCCGATAAGCTGTGCGGCTGAGGATTGATTGCCCTTGGTCCGACGCAGGGCCTCGTCGATGAGTTTGGCCCGCGCTTCCTGCAAGGTAGGTAAACGGGTACCGAAGGTCACGCTTTCCCCGGAATCAGGTGCCGGATCAACAGAACCGAAAGATTCCCCCGGAACCACCAGCAGTTTTTCAAAATGCTTAGGTCTCAATTCCTTGTAGCCGCAGATGCTGGCCGCATCATGCACCAGATGCTGTAATTCGCGCACATTGCCCGGAAAGGGATAATTATCCAGAAAAGCTGTAATTTCATGTACATCAGCATCTACTTCGCTGCCTGTTTCACTCTGCACCTCATCAAGAAAATGAGAAAGCAAAAGCGGCAGGTCTTCCCTACGTTCCCGCAAAGGCGGAATAGTCAACATATGGCCGCGCAACCTGAAAAAAAGATCTTTCCGAAATTTTCCATCTTCCTGCATACCGATAATGGATTGATGGGTAGCAGTAATAATCCGGGCACTGGAACGCTTGGCCATATCCGAGCCCAGCGGCATGAATTCATGTTCCTGCAACAAGCGCAGCAACTTGGTCTGTGAAGCTGCACTGAGATCGCCGATTTCATCAAGAAACAGGGTGCCGTTCTTGGCCTTTTCCACCAAACCGATACGCGCTTCGGTTGCTCCGGTAAAAGCACCTTTCTTGTGCCCGAAAAGGGTATCGGAAAATACATTGTCATCAAGTCCGGCAACATTCACCGCCACAAAATTTCCTTTGCGGCCGCTGGCATTATGCACAGCACGGGCGATAAGCTCTTTGCCTACCCCGGATTCCCCGGTAACCAGCACCGGGCGGGAGGTTTCGGCAATGGCCTCAATATATTTAAAAATAGAAATCATGTCCTTGTGGGCGGTGATAATATCCGAGAACAATTCAGGACGATCCGGGCTGTCCTTGAAAAAACGTTGTTGCAGAGACTTGTTTTCCTGCCGCAATTCGAAAATTTCAATGGCATGACGCACCCCGGCAATAAGGGTATTGCGGTCCTCGGTCTTGACTATGAAATCAAATGCCCCTTTGCGGATGCAATTGACCACGGCCTTGATCTCGTTCAGCCCGGAAATGACCAAAACAGGAAGCTCGGGATGCTCCTCGACAATCATGGAGATCAGATCCTCTCCAGACACATTGGGCATCATCAAATCAACAGCAACGGCACAAAACTTACGTTCGGCAAGAGTTGCCATCACTTTTGTCCCGTCATTTAGCAGCACAACATTATCGAGACCCTGTGAACGAAGTGTGGCCCTGAAACTTTGCAACCACGAATCTTCATCATCAACCAGCAGCAACGGAAATCTGGGTGTCAGTCCTGTGCTTTTATTCATCGTCTTCTCCGTCAGTGATTACCGGAATTGAAAATCTGGCAATGGTCCCGCCACCGGGATTAGCTGAAAATTCCAGCCGTCCGCCATGCTCCTGCACAATGGTTGAGGACACGGACAAACCCAGCCCGGTACCGCCGCTGGTCCTTTTGGTAGTGAAAAAAGGATCGGTAATCTTTTTCAAATGTTCATCTTCAATCCCGATCCCCTCATCGCGGACAACAATCTCAACAACCCCTTCGCGTTCAACAAATTTTGAAGAAAGCAGAACACCTTGATTCCGGTCCGTCAAAGCTTCGCATGAATTGACCAGCAGATTGATGAGCACCTGTGAAAGACGTTGCGAATTTCCGCGCACCTGCGGAAGCTCAGTAGCAAGATCCAGCTCGAAACGGGCTGTCTTCTGGCTGATCAGGTTTTCCAGCAACCGCAAGGAATTCTCAATCACGTCAACAAGATCAACTTCCCACATGAGTTCACCGGGTTCCAGTCTGGAATAATCCTTGAGACTGTTCACAATACCGCTGATACGGCTGGCTCCCTCCTGCATGCGTGCGAGCAAATCGGGCATGAAGCTGCGCAGTTCGTTGTATTCAAGCCCCCCGGCTAGAAAATCCCCGTTCTCATAATAGTAGTCCTCAAGTATCGGGGTGATATCCCGCCATATTTCATCAAGCAAAGGCAGATTCAAGGTCATGAAGCTATTGGGATTATTGATCTCATGAGCCATGCCGGAAACCAGCACTCCCAGTGAAACCATTTTATCGGCCTGAATAAGCTGCTGTTCCTTTTCCTTGGCCTGTCGCTCCGACTCCACCCGTTCGGTAATATCACGGATAGCACAAACTCCGACTCTTTCGCCTTGAAAAATAATTTGCCGCTGCTGAATTTCACAGATCAGCATACGCCCGTCCCGGCTGCGGAAACAGGCTTCAAACCGGGATTTACGGTTCTTGGCTGTGTGGAAACGGACCGTCTCCCGGTTATCAGGATCAGCAAGATCATCAATATTCAGTCCGGCAAACTCTCCCTGAGAGTAACCGAACAGACGTTGCCCGGCCCTGTTGGTGGTCAGAATTTCACCCTCATGATGAATAAAAATGGCCTCAAAAGTGGACTGGGCAAGCTGACGGAAACGCTCCTCACTTTCACGCAGAGCAGCCTCGGCCACACGCCTGCGGGCAATGGCTTGCGCCTGTAGAAAATTCTTGCGGGCCAGAATAGAAATCTGGTTAGCGATGAGACAAAGGGCATTACAGACACTCAAAAACTGTTCCCGGGACATAACCGGGACTTCTTCCAGAGCCGCCATGAATTCGTCTTCATCTGCACCTATTTCATGAGCATATCTTTTAATCCTGTCATCGTTGATGGGCGGACAACGCACCTGCCCGATAATCCAGTTGGCAATATGACGGTCACCGACATAGAAGCTGGTTCCGCCATCCCATAACCCGCCACTCAAACAGGGACGCATGATCGGTTCCAGCGGACTTTTGGTTCCGAAGGAAGCATCGGAACGCATACAGTTCTTCAACCCTTTATCAGTCTTACGGATAACATCGTTGCAAAGACGGCAGAAACGGCTGGGCCGGGTGATGGGGCGCCCATCAAGGTCGGTGATTATAGAAGCGACATTGGTAGCTTCAGAAAAAGCATCCTGAATTCGCTGAAGAGCTTCAACATCAAAATAATCCTCAAACCGATACTCCCTGCCGTTCTTTTCAGAATCAGTAAAACAGGAATTAAGATTACAATCGTTCCCGAAATTACCGCAAAGAGTACGGGTTGCCTCCAGCTCAGCCACCCTGCCGCGCAAGGTGTTTAGTTCCTCAATAAAGTCCTCATGAACATCTGCGTTCTTATCTTTTGTTTTATCTGCTTCCATTTTGCCCATATCTACTTTCAAGAAAAATCATCTTTAGCGGCCACACTTTCATGCTCTGAGAACAGCATTTTCAGTGCCAGCCCTTAATTTGCCTTCATGCAAGGTAAACACATCCCCACAGCCAGCGCAATGCACCCGTTCCTCACCCCCCTGATCAACCCTTGTTGACAACCTTGGTAAACCATACGTCAACCAAACAAACATCCGCCTACTAACCACCGTAAATTATTTGTTTTTGCCATCCCGAACAGCCAACAGAACCACATTCCTGTCAACCTGCGCTGACAGCCTGTTTTTACGCTTATTATGCCATAGAAGTCACCAATCACAGCTAACTGCCCGCAATACAAACCAGAACCAACCATGGCACGTTTTTCTCTTTAGGAAAGTCTGTAACGTGATGGAAGGAGAACGGATTCAATCAAATTTTTAACTGAAGGAAAACCGATGCCGGTAACAGCAAAAATTGCGCAGCAGATGATCGCTGCCGCAGAAAAGAAAGCGGATGAAATCGGTGTACCCATGGTCATTGCCGTGGTGGATCAGGGTGGAAATCTCGTGGCCCAGCTGCGGCAAGATGACGCCCTTTTAGTCAGCATAGATCTGGCCTTGAACAAGGCCTACACTGCTGTCGCCGCAAAAATGAGTACTGAGACTCTCGGCTCTGTATCACAGCCCGGCGGACCGCTCTACGGCATCCACACCGCAGACAATGGACGCATTGTCATTTTCGGTGGCGGATTGCCCATTGAAGAAGACGGAAAAGTCCTTGGCGCAATCGGCGTCAGCGGCGGAAGTGTCGAGCAGGACATCGCTTGTGCGGAAGCGGGCCTTGCGGCTTATTAATGCCTTCGGCGACCCTGCCGGGAGCCTTAAACCCTTTTGCAAAAGGGTTTAAGAATCCCAAAACCTTTTATTAAGGCTTCGCCGTTTAAAGCTCATAAATGCGGACGATGACAATTGAAAGCAAACGTAGCGACAGCTTACTAAAAAAGTTTTTTGAAGAGTCCAGAGAAACTTTTTTCAAAAAAGTTTCTTTGGCCCCCGGAGGGTTCTCAAAGAGCCGCCGGAGGCAACTTTCAATCAAAAAAAGGAATGGAATCATGACCAAGAACAAACCCAGCGTTAAAATCCCAAAAACAGTTGGCGCATCCGGCAGAATAACTAAAACGCTTGACCGTTTTCTGAATACCGCCCCGGCAGTCTGCGCCGAACGCGCAGTGCTGATCACCGAGTCCTACAAGGAGACCGAAGGCCAGCCCATGCCCATCCGTCGTGCTAAGGCTCTGGAAAAGATCCTCTCCGGCATGTCAATTTTTATTCAGGATGACGAACTGCTAGTCGGCAACCAGTGCTCCATGCCCCGCTCTGCGCCTATCTTCCCTGAATTTTCCTGCAAATGGGTTGAAGACGAACTGGACCGTCTTGAAAAAAGAACCGCAGATGTTTTCCTTATTTCCGAAGACGTAAAAGCCAAACTGCGCGAATCCTTCACCTACTGGGACGGCAAAACAGTTAACGAAATCGCTTCCCAGCTTATGCCCCCCGAATCCCTCGAAGCGCACAACGATGTTGTCTATACCGTTGGTAACTACTTTTACAATGGTGTTGGTCATATTTCCGCCGACTACGAAAAAGTGCTCAATGTCGGGATTAACGCCATCATCAAACAAGCCGAAGACAAGCTTGCCGAGATCGATTTTGCAGACGGCAAACAGCTGAACCAGATGCATTTCCTTAACTCGGTCATCACAGCCAACAAAGCTGTTATCGCATTTGCCGAACGTTTTGCAGATCTGGCTGAAAAAATGGCTTCCGCCTGCGAAGAACCGACCCGCAAGATCGAGCTAAACGAAATCGCCCGCATCTGCCGCAAGGTTCCGGCCCAGCCTGCTGAAAACTTTCAGGAAGCATTGCAGGCCTTCTGGTTCGTGCATCTGGTCATCCAGATTGAATCAAACGGCCACTCCATCTCCCCCATGCGCTTTGACCAATACATGAATCCCTTCCTGCAAAATGACGGTATTTCCATTGAACAGGCTCAGGAAATGCTGGACATGCTCTGGATCAAATTCGCCGAATTAAACAAGGTCCGTGACGAGAATTCCACCATGGCTTTCGCCGGATATCCCATGTTCATGAACCTGATTGTTGGCGGACAAAAACGTGACGGCTCTGATGCAACAAACGCCATGTCCTACCTCGTACTTCAGGCCGGAGCCAACACCAAACTTTACGCTCCTTCCCTGTCTGTGCGTATCCATGAAGGCACCCCTGATCCGCTGTACAAAAAAGCAGCCGAACTGAGCCGCATGGGTATGGGTTACCCCGCATACTACAACGACCGCGTTATCGTTCCCGCACTGCTGGCCCGTGGCCTTGAACGCGAAGATGCCCGCGATTACGGTATCATAGGTTGCGTTGAACCGCAGGTTGGCGGCAAGACTGAAGGATGGCACGATGCTGCATTCTACAACATGTCCAAAATCATCGAACTGGCCCTCAACGACGGCGTTGACCAGCGCACCGGAAAGCAAATCGGTCCCAAAAGCGGAGCCATGGAAAGCTTTAAATCATTTGAGGACGTCATGGATGCCTACACCCAGCAGACTTCCTACTTCGTAAAACTCATGGCTGCCGCCGACAACGCAGTAGACATGACCCACGGCAAGCATTGCCCGCTGCCTTTCCTCTCCTCACTCGTTGACGATTGCATTGCCGATGCTAAATCCCTTCAGGAAGGCGGAGCGCATTACAACTTCACCGGACCTCAAGGCGTAGGTGTTGCCAACGCAGGTGACTCCCTGACCGCCATCAAGAAGATGGTCTTCGATGAAAAAGCCATCACTCTTAAAGATCTGCACGCAGCTCTTGCCAACGACTTCGAAGGTCAGGAAGATCTGCGCATGATGCTGATCAACCGCGCTCCCAAGTACGGTAATGACGATGATTACGCCGACGAAATCGCCAAAGAAGCCGCGCTCATCTATTGCGAGGAAGTAAACAAATACACCAACCCCCGTGGTGGTAAATTCCAGCCCGGTCTGTATCCCGCTTCCGCCAACGTGCCCTTGGGTTCCGTAGTTATGGCTACTCCTGACGGACGTAAGGCATGGTCACCTCTGGCAGATGGCGTATCCCCCATTTCCGGTTACGATTCCTGCGGTCCCACCGCTTCCGTACTCTCCGTTGCCAAGCTGGATCACGAAATTGCATCCAACGGCACCCTGCTGAACCAGAAATTCCATCCCTCCGCCATTGAAGGCGAAAAAGGACTGGAAAGCCTCAAAGCCGTGACCGAAGCATACTTCCAGAATGGCGGGTTCCACGTACAGTACAATGTCATCAGCCGGGATACCCTGCTCGATGCACAGGCCAACCCTGAAAAACATAAAGGACTCGTTGTCCGCGTAGCAGGATACAGCGCATTCTTCACCGCGCTCGATAAATCCTTACAGGATGACATCCTCGCTCGTACTGAACAGAACTTCTAAAAGATTGTACCATATAAGCCTCCGGCGGCCCTGCCGGGGGCCTTAAACCCTTTTGGGAAAAGGGTTTAAGAATCCCAAAACTTTTTAATAAGGCTTCGCCGCTTTATGCGGGAAAGTGAGTAAGCATATGAGATGGAAAGAGCGGCAGCATAAATTTAGTTTGGACGACAAAAACAAGGCTGATCTTACAGGATTAGTTTTTGATATTCAGCGCTTTGCTGTGCATGACGGCGACGGCATCCGTACTTTGGTGTTTTTGAAAGGCTGTCCTTTAAGCTGCAAATGGTGCCAGAACCCCGAATCCATGAGCAGTAAACCGGAGATTATGCGCATCCCGCACCTCTGTATCAGCTGCGTTAAATGCGCGACGCTCTGCCCCGAACAGGCAATTGAATACCGGGAAGACGGGGTGTTCATAGACCGGGATAAATGTACCTACTGCGGCGAGTGTGTGGAAAAATGCTACGCCGGGTCCATGACCATTGTAGGCCGCTATCTGACTGTTGATGAAGTAATGGATGAAGTTGAGCGCGATCGCCCGTTTTACAACACATCTGACGGCGGGGTTACTTTTTCAGGCGGAGAGCCGACCTTACAGTCACCTTTTCTGATCAGTGCCCTGCGCGAGGCCAAAAAACGGGAGCTGCATACGGCAATAGAGTCATGTTGCCTGTGTACAAAAAGTACTTTTTCAGAGGTGCTTAAGTATACTGATCTTGTGCTCACCGACATCAAACACATGGATTCAGACCGCCACGAAGAACTGACCGGAGCACCTAACGAACAGATTCTGGATAATATCCGCATGGCGGCAAAAATGGGCAAAAAACTACGCATCAGGATTCCGCTCATTCCGGGCTGCAACGACTCGGAAGAAAATATTGAAGCTACTGCCAGATTCGTGGAGTCTCTAGGTAAAAGTGTCGAAGGGCTGGATATTCTGCCCTACCACCGACTAGGTGAACCCAAATGGGAACAACTGAACCGTGAATATCCACTTAGCGGAGTAATGCCCCCGGAACGCGAGCATGTATTGAGCTTGAAGGAAATCGTCCAGCCTCACTGTCCTAATGTTTCAGTGGGAGGTTGACGTTAATTACACCAAGAAATTTTTTATAAGAATATTTGCAAACCATATTCTTACTTGCACCAAACAAGGTTTCTTGCGACACGAATTATTTCAACGAATAAAAAGGCCAAAGCCTCACAATGCAGTAACACACTGTGGGGCTTTACTTTTCATAGATCCAACAACCAAAACTACGTAAGGCTACCGAGTTTTTTACGCAGATTTGCGGACAATTTTTCGGACAATGAAAATTTCAATCAGGAGTGACACAGAAAAGAGCCTTTTCCAGATATCAAGACTTGCCCCTTGTGCGACAACAGGATACGCAATGCTGCATTCCATGAAACCAACAACCTGTTTTGCAGCTCCCATGATCAAATCCATTTATCCCCATCTACCCAAGCTGGCGGCCCAACTCAACACCCCCATTACCATTGGCGGAAAAACTATCCCCAATAGGTTGTGGCTGGCCCCCATGGCCGGATTGACCCACAGTGTCTTTCGTCAGGTTCTCGCTCACTATGGTTCCTGCGGCTTGGCCTTTACGGAAATGTGCAACGCCAAGGCTGTGCCTACAGAAAACCCCAGAATATCTCCGGTATTTCGGTGGCATGAGTGGGAACTCCCCAGCTTGGTATGTCAATTGGTGGGCGCAACTCCAAAGGAGATGGTAATTGCAGCAAAGCGCGTGGAGCGCGAAGGCTTCTTTGGCGTGGACATCAATATGGGATGTTCGGCACGGGGAATGCTCAAACGCGAGGCGGGAGCTGTATTACTCAATACGCCAGAAAAAGCCGTGGCATTGGTGGAAGCAGTACGAAAGGCTGTGTCCATCCCTGTTTTTGTCAAATTCCGCACCGGCTGGTCCAAGGATATTAGTCCGGCAGTAGCTCTAGCCCAAAAGCTTGAGGCAGCAGGAGCCGATTGCCTTGTCTTCCACCCACGAGTAGCCCCGGACAAGCGCACCCGCCCGCCCGTTATTGACAACATCCGCTTCATCAAAGAAGCGGTATCCATACCTGTCTTTGGCAATGGCAATGTAACAACCCCGCAACACTGCCAGAATATGCTGGATACAACAGGCTGCGATGGCGTGTCCGTAGGCCGTATGGCTATAGCCCGACCATGGATTTTTGCCCAGTGGACAGCAGGATTCACGCCCGGAGACAATATTTTTCAGGATTACATCCTGCGCATGGCTACAGCATTGGAACAGGAATTCGATCCTGTCCGGGCAATCAAAAGATTTCGGATGTTCGCGCCCTATTTTGCAGCCAATTTCCAATTTGGCCATAGCCTGCTGGCCACCTTTTCCACAGCAAAGACCATGGATGATGTCCGCCGGTTGGCCGAAGAACATATCAGACCTAACATGCCCTTAAGCCAGTCTCCCAACATGAATTTGTACAATCTCTAAGCCGGGATACAGGCAAGTATTCCCAACGCTTTAATAGGACTGTGCGGTACGACTGGCTGAGCCATTACATATTTGAAAGCATCTATGAGGTGCAGGATCACGCGACCAAATGGCTCTGGACATATAACAAGTACTCGCTTTTTGTTCATTTGCTTATCCACCTTATTCTTGCACCAAAAGCTCTCCTCTGCCAATATTTCATTGCCTATACCTCTCTTTAATGGACATGATTTCCTCTATGTTATTGAAGAAAACTTCAATAAGTTCGTTGTCATGATCGCCAAGAATCTTTCCCCCAATCAACGTGTGAGTCTTCATTACCTCCCATTCTTCAGGGGTAAGTTTTCCCGGTTTGATGAGAATGTTATCAGGGATACCGATCTTGCCGACGTCGTGCATAGGGGCCGCATTTAACAGGATGTCCGCTTCCCGTTCACTGAGACCGGCCCCTTTGGCTATTGTGCGGCAATATTTGCTCATACGGAGAATATGAAGACCGGTTTCATTGTCTCTGTACTCTGCTGCTATTCCAAGACGGCGGACAATTTCCAGACGAGTTGAATACAAATCCTTAGTCCGCTCAGCCACCTGAAGTTCCAAGGCAATGTTCTGATTGTACAAGGCTAAATGCGTCCTGACCCGCGCTTTCACTATGGCAGGATTAATTGGTTTGGTGATGTAATCAACAGCCCCCAGCAATCATTCTATGTTATCAATGCTCTTAAACAGTGACGGATACTGGCTTCTCTCTCCAGACAGAACCCAAGAATGGGCCTTCATGTACCCTGACCGGAAAGAAATTAATTTCAGAACCGTAAATCCAGAAGCCTGGAAACAAATTTCCTCGTCCCTTGACGGGCAGTTCTCATCTATTAATGGCCTCTATACATACTCAACAATTGTCGTATCTCCAGAAGTGAGAAAAAGAGAGCTCAACGGCAACGTACGCATATGGAAAATAGTTTGTCTGACTCCGGCGTCGACCATCAAGGCTATGCTTTCACGGGTGTTTTCTCGCTACGCTATTGTATATTGCGGCATTCTCCTGATCATACTTTTTGGAGCGCTGACCAGGGCCAGATTTGTAACTGTGCGCGTTCTCGGACAAAAGAAGTTAGAAATAGCCAAACTTGCAGCAGAAGATGCCAACCGGGCTAAAAGTGATTTTCTAGCCCGGATGAGCCATGAAATCCGTACCCCGATGAACGCAATAATCGGCTTGACTCATTTGGCTCTCAAAACAGCACTGTCTCCCAAGCAGTATGACTATCTAACAAAAGTTGATATGTCCGCGAAATCATTACTTGGGATAATTAATGACATACTTGATTTTTCAAAAATTGAGGCAGACAGGCTGGAAATGGAAAAGGTTGATTTCCTTCTGGATGACGTGTTCAACGACATGCTCAACATACTCGGCCTTCAGGCTGAGCAAAAGGGTCTTGAACTTCTTTTAATGGTCAAAAGCACGGTACCTAATCTGCTTGTTGGCGATCGACTTCGTCTTGGACAGGTACTCTTGAACTTGGCAGGAAATGCCATAAAATTCACCGATTCAGGTGAAATTATTATTTCGGCTGGACTTCTCGAAGAAACCGGTAGCATCGCAAATATCCGATTTTCAGTTAAGGACTCCGGCATAGGCATCAGCCCGGAACAGTCGTCAAAGCTCTTTCAACCTTTTTCTCAGGCAGATGGATCCATATCCAGACGGTTTGGAGGTACCGGACTCGGGCTAACTATCAGCAAACGTCTGGTAGAGTTGATGGGTGGAACCATGGAACTAAAAAGTGAAATGGGCAAAGGGAGTGAGTTCTTTTTCACCATCCCATTCGAACTACAAAGCAGACACACCCAAGAACACTACATCTACCCCGAAAATGTCAGGGGGATGCGCGTTCTTGTTGTGGACGACAGCAAGATGCTACGGACAGTTCTTAGTAAGGTTTTACAGTCATTTACATTCAATGTTGAGACAGCGACAAATGGAGCACAGGCACTTGAACTTTTGCATGAACACGACAAATCCAATCCCTTCAAACTGGTGGTCACAGATTGGAGAATGCCGGATATCGATGGAATTGAATTAGTCAAAAAAATTAAGGGCCCCGGTCTTCTTGAAAATATACCAAAAGTTATCATGCTTACTGCATACGGACATGATGAAATCCGTCACCGCGTGGAACAAATTGATCTGGATGGATTCATGCTCAAGCCGTTCAATCGTTCACTCCTTTTTGACACTATCATGGGTGCTTTTGCTCATGATGACTACCGGGTGAGAGAAACTGTTCATGAAAATATTCGAAATGGAATCCCGGCCAATGTAGCCGGATCACATATCCTGCTGGCAGAAGACAACGAAATCAATCAGCAGGTAGCACGGGAAATACTTGAAGGCGCAGACGTGACTGTCTCAATAGCCAATAATGGACAGGAGGCGGTGGAAATGGTCAAGGCCAACACTTACGATGCAGTGCTGATGGATATCCAGATGCCGCTCATGAATGGTTTTCAGGCTGTAAAGAATATTCGATCTGATGAAAAGCTACAGTCTCTCCCTATTATCGCAATGACGGCACACGCCCTGGTGGGAGACAGGGAGAAAAGCCTTCTGGCGGGCATGAATGACCACGTCACAAAGCCCATTGATCCCGATCAACTCATGGAAGTACTTGCCAATTGGTTACCAGATGAACCTAAAACTGAATCTGAACATCAATCTTCGATGTTTAAAGAAAATAATATTCCTGTTGTTTTCACAAATTTACCTGGGATCAATGCAAGAATGGCCATAGCTAGAGTCAGGGGAAATGTTGCGCTTTATGAAAAACTCCTCGTTAACTTTGCCCATGATTGCGATGAGGTGCACTCAAGGCTTTTCTCTATGATTTCCGAAAAAAAATATAAAGAAGCGCGCTCCTTAGCTCACACCATGAAGGGAGTTTCGGGGAATATCGGTGCTGAAACCTTATATCAAGCTTTTCAAGAAATTGAGACTGCTTTGAAAAATGGTTCTGATACCGCTTTAACTTTAATAAAAAATATGGATCCGGAAAGAAAAAGAATTGCAGAAGCAATCATCAAAGCATTTCCTGAGACTGAAAAGGACGAATGTGTCAGTGCTGACAACGCTGAAGGCGAAACCATTCTGTTTCATGAAGTTCAAAAACTCTTGCCGCAAATAAGGAAAATGTCGGACCTCCTTGAAAAACACGATGTCGAAGCCAGGGATGTTTATCGCTCCATTGAGCCTGAGTTAACTCATGCTGCTCCCAAGTTTGCAAAGGAACTTGGTATTATGCTTGGTAAATTCGATTTTACACACGGACGAACAAAGGTTGAACGGTTTATATCGGAATGTGAGCAGGAAAAGAGAGAAAATGGATAAGGCTTACCCCATACGGACGTAAGCCTTTGATATTCATGGAGCCAACGACCGGAATTAAACCGACTGCCTGCTGGTTACGATTTGTCTGACGGAAGATTAAAATTTTCGCCGGGAACGCCCGTTATCCGGTGGTTAATACGGACGACCTTTATTTCAGCTAAGTTTCAAAACTACCCAATACTACCGAATTTTGTACGCAGATTTGCGGACACTCTCCACATCTAAACGAAAATGAAATTCACAATCGAATAGTTTTACTCCCCCCAGGAACAGAGCTTCCACACACTCAATAGTATTCACCTCGTTCAGTACAGATCAAACAACGTTAGCAAATACCTTTCCATCAGGAGTATACATGCCAAGGTTCATATTTCCGGTCTTAATTACGCTCATGCTGATTCCATCAATATCAGCAGCTGCGACAACAGCTCAAGCGGTCCATAAAATGGCTGCCCGTGCCGCTGAAACAGAAGCTGCGGCCACGGTAAAATATCAGCAATGGGTTGATCGCAAAGAACAAATCGCTGCGGATATACTGGATATGAAGGCAAAGGATTCCTGGCTGGAATTCAAAAACAGGAAATACGCCAGCTATGTCAAAAAACAGGAAGAAGTCATAGCTGAACTTCAGCGCCGCGAGGAAGAAGCAAAACGCATTGAGATGGAGCTTGAACCTTTTCTGGAAACAATTGTGGAGAGACTTGAACAATTCATTTCCACAGACCTGCCTTTCCTGACAGAAGAACGCCGCAACCGGGTTCAATTCCTGCGATCATCTCTTAACGATTACAGGCTGGAATTGAGCGAAAAGCTGCGCCGTGTATTCGAAGCATTGTTGGTGGAAACTGAATACGGACGCACCGTGGCCTCCCCTTCACAAACACTGGACATCAACGGAACTCCCACACAGGTTTCAGTTTTCCGTCTCGGACGCACCGCCCTGTTCTACCAGACTGCTGACGGCTCAGCCGCAGGAACCTGGGACAAATCCTCCGGCAAATGGATACATCTTGAAGAACAACAAGCAAGAACCCTGCGCAAAGCCAGAGATATGGCCGACCGCAAACGATCCGTAGAATTGCTGGTTCTTCCCATAGGAGAATCAAAATGAGAACCTTGCTATTTTTAACATTGTTACTAATCCAGCCCTCCGGGGTCTGCGCTCAAGGCTGGACAGAGGCAACCGGGCAAATTTCCGCCGTTCTGGATGAAGCAAAAAAGAATGCCCGACAGACGCAGGAACTGATTGAAAGCGAACAGAGAGAATTGAATGGAGAAAAGAAAACCCTTCAGGCAAGTGTTAACAATAGACAAAAGGAATTCGACCATCTCAAAACCCGCTACGAAGAACTGCTGAAGCAGGAAAAGAATTTGCAGGAAAGGCTTGAAGCCAAGGCCCACGAACTCAAAACGATTGACGGAACTATCCGCACTTCCGCCAAACAGGCCCGTGACTACTTTCATGAAAGTCTGACCTCGCCGGAATATCCGCAGCGAAGTCAAGTTCTGGCCGGAATCCTCCAACCGGAAAAGTTTCCCGGTCTTGAAGGAATACAAAACTTGCTCAGCCTTTACCTTGACGAAATGGCCGCAGCAGGAACCATCAACCGCCATAAAGGCACTTTCATCGGCACTGACGGCATGGATAAAACAGGTGAACTGGTCAGAATCGGAACCTTTACCACAGCCTTCCGCCTGCCGGACGGAACTCTCGGATTTCTACGCCCCGGAAGCGAAGGCAGCAAACTTATCGCAGTGCAGGGAAAACCGGGCTGGTCACTTTCCCAGACAATAAATGAATTCTTTGACGGCAAAAGCAATACATTTCCAATAGATATTTCAAACGGAGCGGCATTCACACGACTTGCGCAGGAGCAAAAAAGTATCCTCGACTGGCTTAGTGCGGGCGGCCTGCTGGTCTGGCCCATCATTCTGGTGGGAGCAATAGCACTGGCACTCGTTGTGGAACGTTTCTTCGCCCTGAGCAGGATACGGGCAAACTCGGACCGCAACATGAAACGTATCATTAACATGGTCTCCAAAGGTGAATGGGAAAAATGCCGAGAATTCTGCCGAGAACAATCCAGATTCCCCACCTGCCGCATCATCGGACATACCCTTAAGCACTTAGGAAATACCCGGGCAATCATCGAAAACGCATTTCAGGAAGGAGTGCTCAAAGAACTGCCCATGCTGGAAAGGTTTCTTCCGACCCTCGGAGTTCTAGCCGCAGTGGCCCCACTGTTGGGACTACTAGGAACAGTCACCGGAATGATCAATACATTCCAGACTATTACCCTGTACGGAACGGGAGATCCACGCATGATGTCTGGAGGCATATCGGAAGCACTGGTCACAACCCAGCTCGGGCTAGCCGTGGCGGTCCCCATCATGATCCTCCATCACCTGCTTGAAAGGCGGGTGGACAAAATTCTCGGCGATATGGAGGAAAAAGGTACGGGATTTACCGTGGCCCTCATGAAAAAGGGCCAGATAAAGAAGGAGGAGATCCTTAATGCTACAGCATAACCTAATTGAAAGCACTGCCGAACATTTTCAGGCCGGGGGTGATATCATGATCCCGTTGGCTCTGCTTTCCCTGATTATGTGGACGCTGGCAATTTTTAAATGCATCCGCTTCATATCTGAATGGCGCAGGGAAAACCCACCCGGAGAATGCGTAAACCTTTTCCGCAGGGATTGCGGCGAGTGTAAGGCATGCCTTGCCCGCTGGCAATGGGACATCCTGTCCCGCTATATGGAGGAGCGTTGCGAAGATCAAAAACTTAACCGCGAAATTCTCGACTCCATAAGAATCCGCCAGGAAACCAGAATCATGCGTTTTATCGGCACTATTATCATTCTAGCTGCCATCGCTCCCCTGCTCGGACTGCTGGGAACAGTTACCGGGATGATCACCACCTTCGACGTCATTGCCCAGTTCGGAACAGGTAATGCACGAGCACTTGCTTCAGGTATTTCCGAAGCACTGGTTACGACCCAAAGCGGACTGGTTATCGCTGTTCCCGGACTCATTCTCGGCGGACTGCTTTTCCGCCACGCGGAAAAACTCAAGGACCGCATGGAACTGTTCTGCATCGGACTACAGCAGCAAACTGATTCCCGGCAGACCTAGAGGAATAACATGAAAAACAATCGTTTTCCCCGCAATGCCCGCTCCCACAGAAGCGAGATCAACATGACCCCGCTCATTGATATGGTTTTTATTCTGCTGATCTTCTTCATTGTTACCACCAGCTTTGTCAGGGAAGCAGGGGTCGATGTGCAAAGACCGTCGGCCCAGAGTGCTGAAACAAAAGAAAAGGCCAACGTCATCCTCGGCCTTACCGGTGAAGGACAGATTTTCGTTGAAGGCAGGCCTCTGGATATCCGCTCGGTACGGGCCTACATGGAACGCTTTCTGGCCGAAACCCCGGACGGCTCCGTGGTGATTGTAGCTGACAAAAGCAGCATGACCGGAGAGACAGTCCAATTGCTGGATCAGTGCCGCCTTGCCGGAGTCCGCAACATCAGCATTGCGGCGAGAAAGCGATGATGACCCGCACAGCAAGAGATTCCAGCGAGTTTTTCCTCGCTACACTGGCTTCGGTAGTCATTGCCGGACTTATCTACATCGGTATGCAGCAACTCAACAACGTGGAACAGTCCACTGATTTTACCGTCGTTGAAGGAGCCATACGAATCGCGCAGCCCCAAAAGGACTCCGTGGTAGAAACTCTGAAACATAAAAGACTCAAGGAACCTGAACCGCCAAAACAATTACCCAAAACTTTTTCATCCCAAAACAAGGCCAAAGCACTCAAACCCGTGATGAACATCAATGTCCCCAACTTCAGTGCGGACATGCATCCAGGTCTGGGCGGAGGTATCTCCATCCCGGCAACCGACCTCGGCGGATTCGGTGGGATAGGATTCAGTATGGACGAGGTGGACGAGACTCCGCAGGTGATGCGCAGCATTCCTCCGCAGTATCCCTACGGAGCCAAACGTAATCATATTGAAGGCGGAGTAGTGGTACGCATGCTTGTCGATGCCAAGGGCGCTCCAACCAACCTATCCATCCACTCGGCAACCCCTGAAGGAATATTCGAAGAGGCCGCCCTGAACGCAGCCAAACGCTGGAGATTCAGACCCGGAAAATACAAAGGGAAGGCTGTGGACACTTGGGTTCTGCTTCCATTTAACTTTACGCTGACACAATGAAAACACTTACAAATATAATCTTAACAATCGCTCTTACCATTGCATTCTGCGGCAGTGCCCGGGCATCCCTGCCGCCCGAGGCTCGGCAGGCACTGCACAAGGCCCAGTTACTCATGGATGAGAAAAAATTCGATGAGGCTGCCACCCTACTCAAAATGTATGCTGACAAAACAGAGACCCCGGTCCCTGAACAGGTCTACCTTGTAAGGGGAGGGGCCTTGTATCAGGCTGGGAAAGTTAAAAAAGCCCTGAACGTTTTCAAACAGGGACATGCAGCACATCCGAAAAACGAGCATTTATGCCGCAATACCGGAGTTATTCTATACGAACTGCAACGGTTTGGGGAAGCGGGGAAATTTCTGGAAAAAGCATACGGACTGCAAAAGCAACCCACCCCGCAAACTCTTTATCAGGCCGGATCGGCATACTATCTGGGAGGTAAATATTCAGAATCAGCCGGAGTCTTGAGCAGGTTGATCAGCACATCCCCTACCCCTCGCAAGGAATGGATTAGATTGGCAGTACACGCCTTGCTTGACGGAGGACAGCCGGAGCGGGCGGAAAAGATGCTACTCAAATTACTGAACAATAATCAGTCTGAAGCCGATTACTGGAAACTGCTGGCAAAACTGCACCTTGATCGTGAAAGATATTCCGAAGCCGCAGCAGCCCTGGAAGTATGTCACCGTCTGGTCAAACCATCAAAGCAAGATTTTGAACGGCTGGCTTCCCTCTACAACTATCTGGAAGCCCCGCTCATGGCAGCTGATAATCTTCGTCAGGCATATGGAACATCCCCTTCTGCGGAACAGGCCTTGAAGATTGCAACCCTGTACGGTTCAGCAGGACGCTTAGATCAGGCAGTAAGCTTTCTTGAAAAACATTCAAACAAGATTATGCCGACTCTTCGCAAAGGGGAAATGCTCTATAAGGCCCGAAAATTCAAGGAGGCGGAAGACGTTTTCAACAAGACCCTTCAAGAACAATCAACGCCGGAAGCCCGCTTTTTCCTCGGCTTGTGCGCGTGGGAGAGAAGAGACTGGAAAACAGCCGAAAAACAGTTCTCCAAAGTTTCCGGCAAGGGTCAATACAAACAAAGGGCATCCGGCTCTCTTACCGTCATCAGGGAGCTGGAAACCGCACGCATAGAAGCGGAAGGATAGCGCTAAAAACCAGAGTCCGTTGCAGGCAAAACCTTCTCCATTACAGAGCAGCACTCAAAAAAAATATCGGGCAATAAGCCGTCATAATAAACATTATTTACAACAAGGACACGAAACATGCACAATGCACCATCAAACATCACCCCTGATTTTATTTACGAGGCGCAGTCTGGTTTCTACCAGTATTGCACACTAAAGGCCGCTTTTAACATCAATATTTTCGAGTACCTACAATCTCCGAACAGTTGCAAGCAAGTTGCCGAACATGTCCGTAAAGATCCGGTAATGATCCTCAAGCTTTTAGAAGCCCTTATGGTTCTGAGACTTGTTCAAAAAGAAAATGATTCATACCAGAACACCCCGGTTGCAGAAGCTTTTTGTGTCAGCGGCAATAAACTGTTTCAGGGCCATCTATTCCAGCACACCCACGAAACATTCGGTAGCCCTTTTTACGAGCAATGCGATCCTTTAAGCCCTCCGGAAGAACAAAAGGGCTATAGTGAAAAGGATGCCATACTGGGAGCGGAAGCAGGTGTGGGCTTCGCACTTCCCCACACTCTAAAGCACACCGCCGATCTGATCGAAAATCTGGACGTCTTCAAAAACGCATCATCATTTCTTGATCTGGGAGCCGGGCCCGGTGTTTTCGCAATGACGATTGCTGACCGGAAAGATGATCTTGATGTCACGCTATTTGATCTTCCGGAAGTTGCCGCACATGCGAAAAAAATTGCTGAGCGGTACCGCAAGCAAGACCGACTCAACTTCCTGAGCGGAGACATGTTCCAAAAAGATCTCGGCGGACCATACGATATAATTTTTTCATCAGACTGCATCTACATGGCCAGACATGATCTGGTAAACTTTCTAAAAGGGCTGAAAGATAACCTCACTACAGGCGGTGCCGTCATACTCAGGCACAACGAAACCAACCATAATGAAAATGCCCCCAAGACAAATGCCCTTCTCAATCTGGGAGCGGCACTTATGGGCTTCGGTGACTACATGTTCACAGAGGGAACTATTCCCGAAGCCCTTAAACAAGCTGGATTCAAAGGTATTAAAAGCGTTCCCCAGCACCACATGACCCATCATTACATGATTCACACTGCTTACAAAGATTAACCATAATCACAGCAACCACGCGGCAGCGTTCCTACGGGACTATCTCCTAGTCTTACGGGGACGCTGCCGACTCGATTCTCCACACTCCAACACTCTTTAATATTTCCAGGACTAACACATGAGAACATCAGCCACATCGGGCCGACTTTTTAAGCTTTTCATCCTCGGAACAGCCTGCCTGAGTCAGGGAATGCCGCTGGCCTTCATTCAGATGGGATTACCGGCCATACTGCGGGGCTTAAACGAAAGCCTGACCACCATCACGCTGTATTCTCTCCTTCTTTTGCCCTGGGCGGGAAAATTTCTTTATGCGCCTTTCCTCGATCACTACTACATCAAACGAATAGGAAAAAGACGCACATGGTTGATGTTGAGCCTGCTGCTGTCAGTCGCCACCATTCTATTTGTGGCGGTTTACATCCCTGCGGAGTCCAGCCCGCGGCTGATGATCACAATTTTCATGCTCAACCTGCTGCTCTCCATAAATGACACCGCTGTCAGTGCATATTCCACAGACATCCTGACACATAAAGAAATGGCCTGGGGGAGCTCCGTACGTCTGGGAGGACATTATCTAGGGATGATTTTCGGCGGAGGCGTAATCCTGTCAATCTATTCCATCACAGGGTGGGAAAACACATTCTATCTTTTAGGCGGACTTACACTCCTGATGGCTGTTCCGGCTGTACTGCATAAAGAAATAGCTCCCGTTCACGAATCAACCGTAAACACTAAAACAGAACGGCCCAGCACACTAAAATTCGCCAAAAGTCCCGGAATAGGATGGTTCATACTGGCCGAAATTCTCTTTGTCAGCTCAATATACTCTGCATTTCAAACATACCCGCCATTTCTTATAGACCTCGGCTTCTCCCATGATAAAATTGGAGAAATACTCATGTACTGGGCTTACCCCTCCGCTTTTGCTACGGCTGTGCTCTCCGGGTGGGTTATGCAAAAAATCCCGGCCAAGACACTTTTGCCGCTCTGCATGATTACTGCAGCCGGGATACAACTCTTCGCCGTGCATCTTGCTGCCGTTCCCAATCCTGCATACTATCAGGCCCTGCTGCTGCTAGCCGGAGAGATGTCACTGGGCAGCATTGCCGGAGTTGTACTTTACACAATGATCATGGAAGTGAGTGTCGGTTCGCAAGCCGCGACAAACGCCGGGCTTTTGTCCAGTATTGCAAACTTCACCCCGGTCTTAAGCCCGCCCCTGCTTGGAATCATCGGAGACACTTACGGCTATCAAACTATGTACGGCATACTGGCAGGATCTTCTATTCTTCTGGCCCTTGCGGTCACATTCATCCTAAACGCCAAGTGGGGTGACTATGCTCTTGCCGTAAATAGCAGCCGTCCCCCTGTTGAGGCAACACCTCCAAGCCCTGCATCGCAGACTATACCGGACACGGGAAGTTGATTATGATTTTCATTTTTGATAAGCGTAGATAAAATCTTTATCTTCAGGCCCGGAGACGACATGGACAAATATATTCTTAACGTTTCACATGATACAAAAAGAGACGCAGCTGAAGAAATTCAGTACCTGAGTCCTTCCAAACAATACCCGTATGGAAAATCAAAACTGATAGAACTCAGGCCCGGATTCAGTATATCCATTGAAAGACTCGGTAAACCTGCGGAATCTACGGTACAATTTGAAATAGACCAATCGCCCATCCAATTTGGGTTTCTCACTTCCGGGCATACAAGAGCATCATTTTATAATGGTCAGCTGCGCGGATTCAGCCATGAAATGCCGCAAGGCAGCAATGGGATCTCCTATCTCCCCGAAACCAAAGGAATCATGGAACAGGATGTAAATTCGCCGATGTGTACGGTAACAATCCTTGTGACCCCAGCTCGACTCCTCGATTTCATTAAAGATGATTTGGATTCAATACCCTCCTGCCTCCGCAGCCTCACCGAAGGACATAAAGAAAAGCAATTTGTCTGGTATGGAGCTGACCACCCCTCAAAACGAATACTTCTGCAACGCATTCTTGATTGTCCGTATGGAGGAAACATGCGGAACTTGTTTTATGAAGGAACGGCACTTGAGATTATCGCTGGACAGCTACATGAATGCATTACGGAAAGAAAATGCTGCAACAGTTCCGGCATAAATCTTAATCCCTCGGATGTGGAACGCATCCGGGCTGCACGAGATTTTCTGGTTAATGACCTTGAAAACCCGCCGACCCTTATGGAAATCGCCCAGCATGTGGGGGTCAATGACAACAAACTGAAGCGCGGCTTCAAAGCTGTATTCGGAAATTCCGTATTTGGTTACTACCGCGATTTCCGCATGGATAAGGCCCGTGAATATCTTGAAAAAGGCGATATTACTGTCAGTGAAGCAGCCTATCGTATCGGCTACATCAGCCTTGGACACTTCAGTAAAGCCTTTTCAAGCCGCTTCGGAGTAACCCCTAAAAAATATCTTTACGAACATCGTGATAAAAGCACAGCCCGCCGGATTGCACTAATAAACTAACACTTCCACCTTTCAGCACAGTTTTCCTCCTTTGTGGAATAGATACGTATTCCACAGGACGCTATACGAAATCGAATCTCAATATCAATGAGATCATCTTTATAGCAAAAGTGAAGAGGAAAACACAAATGAAACATCGATCCCCCCTATGGCTGATCACGCTGACACTGGCGTTACTACTGTCCTGCCCCGCTCATGTGCTGGCCGAAGAACAAAAAAAAGCCGTAACCTTGACCCCGGTCAAGGTTACGGCACAAAAACGGGAAGAGAATGTTCAGGACATTCCCGCCTCTGTTGACGTCATCACCTCTCAGAGTATTGAAGATGCCGGGATGCATAACATGGAGGATCTGTACCTCTATACCCCCAACGTCTACAGATCAGGCTCCTTTGTAGAACATTCTTTCGTCATCAGGGGGATCACCACCTTCATGAGCTCCCTCACCCCCAACGCGCCCATGTATGTGGATGATGTCCCCCTGCCCCTGCACTACGCCCACAACCTAGACCTCATGGACGTAGAACGGGTTGAAATCCTCAAAGGGCCACAGGGAACACTTTACGGTATGAACTCCGAGGCTGGGGTATTCAACGTAATCACCCAAAAGCCTGACAACGAAACAAGGACCAGAGTCTTCGGGGAATACGGCACCGCAAACACCTCCCGGCTGGGAGGGTACACGAGCTTCCCCATTATTGAAGACAACCTCTACCTGCGCATGGCTGTCCAGCAAGACCAGACCGACGGGCATGTAACTAATATTTACGATGACAACGACAAGGCCAACAAAAAACTGCACCGCAACCTGCGCGGAACCCTGAGATGGACCCCCGATGAAGCATGGGATGTAAGCCTGATAGCGGACTACCTCAAAACCGATGACAACATTATGGATGTCCGTGCAACAGAAGGTGACCTTGCTGTAGCGGGTTATCTTGAAAGTGATTATGGCCACGACCTGTTCTCAATTCAGGAAGGAAACGGAATCAACCTGACCGCAAAACACACCGGTGACAATTTCGATTTTCTCTCCGTCTCCGGCTTCAGGGGCTACACCAACCATTATTCACAGGATGTGGATTGCTCGTCCTCTCCGATATACTATTATGGAGAGACAGACGCTAAATATGACAGCAAGATATTCTCACAGGAACTTCGCTTAACCTCCCCGGAAGATTCTAAAACTTTCAAATGGGTTGTCGGACTTTATGGTTATCACGAAGAACTTAAAATCCTCATGACCGACTACATGCTCCGTAACGGGCCCAATCCGATCAACTATATGAACAACAAGATCAAGAAAGACGGTGTGGCCCTGTTCGGGGAAGGAACCTACACACTCTTCGACGATCTTCATATTACAGCCGGCCTTCGTTTCGCCTACGACATCTTCGATGGAAAGGTGCATGACGCAACGGATCTGGACCTTAAAGAAACACTTGAAACCTTTGAGACCCTTCCCAAATTCTCCGTGGCTTACGACATCACCGACAACGTGATGACCTATGGTTCCATAACCCGAGGTTTCCTATCCGGCGGCTACAACTACTCCAACGCCCGCGACATGAAGACCTATACCTATGACCCCGAGTACACCTGGAACTATGAAGTCGGTATCAAATCATCATGGTTCGACAACCGCCTGACTGCAAACCTTGCCGCATTCTACATCCAGATTCAGGACAAGCAGGTCATGAGCTGGGACCCCGGCACCAATGCTTTTGAAGTACTTAATGCAGCAGAAGCCCACAGCAAAGGCTTTGAACTGGAGCTTAACGCACGCCCTGCACAGGGTTGGCAGGTCTTCGGTAGTGTAGGCGTGACTGAGGCAAAAATCGATAAACTCACCCTCCCGGAAGCGGCTGGAGGAACATTCGACTACAAAAACAAACGACTGCCTGATGTTCCCACCTACACCTACAACCTCGGAACCCAGTACAACCATATCACTGGATTCTATGGGCGTGTTGATTTGCACGGGATAGGCGACTTTACCGGGGACTTAAAAAACCAGTCCAAAGAAGACGGTTATTCATTGGTCAACGTCAAAGTGGGTAAAGAATGGGAGATGGGAAGCGTATATGTCTGGTGCAACAACATCTTCGACACAAAATACCATAAGTCAGTATTTGCCTGGGACATGACCGGAACGGGTACGGACAGACAGGCCATTGACGGGGACCCCCGCACTATCGGGATCGGCGCATCATTAACATTTTAGTGTCACATGCTAAAAATATATCCATACTTATTTTGAAGAAAAATTAATTTTCTTCATTTTTAAATTCGTAAATTCATATCTATGACTTTAATGGACTAGACACTAACAATCGCCTTGCGTGGGGGGCCTTCGCCCCCCACACAACGTTTTTCACCCATCAGGAGTTTTCCCATGGCTAACGACGCTACGCGACAGGGTTCAAAATGGCTGTTAAAAATGACTGCCGGGCACAGATACAGCCTAATCCTGTCCTCACTGCTTAACCTTCTCGGCAACCTTCTGGGCATTGCCCCGTATTACATTACCTACCGAATCATTGAAATCATATCCACAACCTCCCGGAGCGATTTAAGCCTTTCGCAATTCGTTCCCCTACTGGCGACCTGTGCTCTGGCGGTCATCCTGAAAAATATCTGTCTCGCGCAATCAAGCATTCTTTCCCACAAAAGCGCATACTCCATCCTGCATGGCATGCGAGTGCGGTTGGCCTCGCATATAAGCCGTCTTCCTCTTGGCTACTTCAACCGCAAGGGAGCTGCTCAATTAAAAAAGGTGATGTGTGAAGACATTGAGATTCTGGAGCTGTTTATGGCCCACAACATACCGGAATTCTTCGGGGCGATAACATCAACCCTGACTCTGACACTGGCCCTTTTTGTCGTGGACTGGCGCATGGCTCTTGCCTCGCTGGCCCTTCCTACACTTGGAATGGCAGGCCAAATCATAATGTTTTCCACAGGCAAGGAAGAAGTGCGGGAATGGTACACTGCACAAGAAAATATGAACGCCACCATGCTTCAGTACATTCAGGGCATGCCGCTGATCAAAGCATTTAACCACACTGTCGATACATTCAAACAATACAGCAAAGCAGTAGAAGACTGTAGGCAGTTAGAAGATCAAGCCAACAAACGCTGGCATCCATCACTAAGCTTCTTTTATGCTGCAATCCCGAGTGCTGTGCTGGTTATTATTCCAGTCGGATCTTATCTTTACCTTAACGGGGAGCTGACCATTCAGGCTCTGACCTTTTTTCTGCTGTTGGGACCGATGCTGGCTGCCCCGCTTATGATTCTGGCCATGTTCTGGCATCATCTGGAAAAAATTATCGAAGCCCAAAACCGCATCAGGTCAGTATTGAAAAGCTCTCCCCTGCCGGAAGCGCAACGTTCCGGGCATCCCTCATTGCCCCTGAACGGAGAGGCCGTAGATTTTTCATACGAAAGAGGAGTTTCCGTGCTGAAAAATGTCCATTTTTCAGTTGAAACAGCCAGATTCATGGCTCTGGTCGGGCCGTCAGGGGCCGGAAAAACAACCCTTGCCAGGCTTATTCCCAGATTCTGGGATGTTGATTCAGGAGCCATACGCATGGGACAGGAAGACATCAGAGAAATTGATACTGAGACCCTCATGAAACAGATGACCTTCGTCTTCCAGAACGTGCAACTTTTCGACGACACTATTGCCGCCAACCTGCGCATGGGCAACCCCTCCGCCACAGACGAAGAGCTGGTCCGTGCGGCAAAAGACGCCCGTTGCCATGACTTCATCAGCGCCCTGCCTCAAGGATACGAAACCCGGATAGGAGAACGGGGCTGCTTTATCTCAGGAGGGGAAAAACAGCGGCTGTCCATAGCCCGCGCCATATTGAAAGATGCCCCCATCGTGGTGCTGGATGAAGCAACGGCTTTTATCGACCCGGAAAATGAGGTGCTGATTCAGGAAGCAATCAACAGGCTGGCTAAAGGAAAAACCCTGATAGTCATAGCCCACCGGCTGTCCACCATCACCGGGGCCGATGAAATTATCGTGATGAAAGAAGGAGCGGTAGAAGACCGGGGAACTCACGAAAATCTTTTAGACCGCTGCACACTATACCATGATTTATGGGAAGCCCACACGGCGACCACCGGATGGACCCCGCAGGGAGGCATTGCATGAGACAAGGGCTTAAAATGATTCTGGGCTTGGTCCCGGAACTCAAACAAAAACTACTGGTTGTCCTTCTGGGCAAAATAATTGAAACCATAATAGGAGCTGTTCCGCTGGTGGTGCTGATCGCCATCATGACAGCCCTTTTTAAAGGCACCGCTACGACTGAAACCATTATCTTTTATAGCGGAATAATGCTGGTCTGCGCACTGCTGTACTGGGGAACCACTTTTGTGTCTTTGCGAATTTCATGGCCCCTCGGCACACTGCTTTCAACCCGCATGCGCTTACTGATCGGAGAACACATTAGAAAACTTCCTATGGGCTGGTTTCAAGGACGATCCACAGGGGCATCGCTAAACTCTCTGGTATCGGACGAAATGCAGATGATTCAAATGATTCCATCATACATCCTGCCGAGTCTGGTTCCGGTATTTTTCATCCCGGCAGCATTACTTCTCTTCCTCCCTTGGCTGGACTGGAGATTATCCTTAATGCTTGTCGCAGTGATCCCCCCGGCAATATTATTCTTCGTACGTGGACAAAAAGCACACGCAAAGGGATTCAATGGTAGATCCAAATCTCTGGCACGAATGACCTCCGACACTCTTGAATACATTCAAGGCATGGAAGCACTTAAGGCTTTCCAGCATGTAGGCAGCGGTTTTAAACGCCTTGATTCATCTATGCGTCAATTTCACAAAGACAGCCTGAAATCGATCATCCCCGGCATCACACCCGGTTTCGCATTCCTGACCTGTCTTGACCTCGGAACCCCGCTAGTCCTGACCGGAGCAACATTATTTTATCTGGAAGGCTCCCTGAGTCTGGAGACTTTTCTCATCTTCATTCTTCTGGCCCCCCGAATCCACGACCCTTTACGCCAACTTCTGGGAGCATCCGGCATGTACCGCTTTGCCGAACCGGGACTTGTTGCGGTTAAAGAAATCCTCGAGCAAAAACCGCTTCCGGAACCTCACATTGAGAAGGCTCCAGAAGGGCATGAAATCAAATTCAAAAATGCCACCTTCAGCTACCACGACAGAAAAATCCTCGATAATGTCAGCTTTACTGTCCCGGAAGGTAAAATAACTGCGCTGGTAGGACCGTCAGGAGCAGGCAAGACCACGATCACCAACCTGATCGCAAGATTCTGGAATGTAGATTCCGGTACAATCTCCATAGGAGGCAGGGACGTAAAACAAATCCCTCAAAAAATACTTATGGACAACCTGAGCATGGTTTTTCAGGATGTCTACCTCTTTAACGACACTATCTACAACAACATAGCGTTCGGGGCTCCTGAAGCAGGAAGGGAAGAAATCATAAATGCAGCGAAGACCGCGTATTGCCATGAATTTATCATGGGGCTTCCTGAAGGATACGACACAATCGTCGGAGAACGGGGCGACAGGCTTTCAGGCGGAGAACGGCAGAGGATCTCAATTGCCCGGGCAATCCTCAAAGATGCTCCGGTCATCCTGCTGGATGAAGCCACCGCATCGGTGGACCCTGAAAACGAAGCCCTGATCCAGGCGGCTCTAGCAGGGCTTGTCCAGTCAAAAACGCTTTTGATTATCGCCCACCGTCTCTCCACCATAACCTCGGCAGACCAGATCATAGTACTTGACGGCAAAGGAGGAATTGCAGAGACAGGCAACCACCAAACCCTGATGCAATCCGAGGGACTGTACAAACGCTTCTGGAAATCACGGGAAAAAGCCGAAAGTTGGAGTATTAAGGAGAAAAGTAAATAGTATTCAAGTAATACACGCAAACTCTATACACATTTTTCATACCTAGCAGCCCAAAAAAGTAAAGCATCACAACATGCTAACACACTGTGAGGCTTTACTTTTTCATGGAGCTAAAATTCCAAATTGAACCGATGGCCTGCTGGTTACGAATTGCATGTATTCTTTCATTTGAAGACACGCAGTCCTCAGCGGGAACTTTCCGGTTAATCTGGATGGACCAATAAAAAACCGGTTTGCCAAGCAGCTAAATGACGGTATAAACGGAGCTATCGTGTATTTATTTATAGAGCAGCTATTTTTTAAGGAACAGAATGCCTAAGCATATTAATGAAAATGAGACAGTCCGTGCAGATCTGGAAAAATATTTTTCCAGCTACCTTGAACAGCTCCCGGCCATTGCATGGCGTGTTGATATTGTGGAAAATAAAATTTCTTTTCTTAACTCTTTTGTAATTCCAAACCAGAATCATAACATAAGGGACGTTCTGCAAAAACCGCAACTTGCCCGCAATATGATTCTCGAAGAGGATTGGGAACGTTTTCAAAATTGTTTTCAACAGATTAGAAATCGTGTGGCAACCACCTGTGTATTTCGTATGCATTCGGCCAAAAATTCAACCAGATGGCTGAAGATTGTCGCCATGCCAGACCCGATACAGCAGACCTGCTCAATAGGTCTGCTTATCGATATTTCAACGCAGGTTGATATTGTCCTGACTACAGAAGGCAAACCCAGTCTTTCCACCAAAATAAACCTCATTGAAGATCCGGTCTTGTTTGTTCGTTTTTCAGACCGATCCGTTTATTCAGCCAACAATGCTGCGGAAGATTTGCTGAAATATGACCAGCAGAAGCTGCTTTCGCTTAATTTTCAGGACATTTTCCGAAACAATACAGATGCTGATTTACACAAACTTTATGAGGCCCTAATCTTTTCCGACCGCTGGAATGGGAAACTGAATGTAACTGACAGTCAAAACAGGCATCACAAATGTGCGGTCAACATTCAGGCTCTCTCCCGGAATGAAGAAAACCTGCTCTGGATCACTCTGATCCATCAAAATGATTGCCCGACCTGTAAGGGAATCCCGGTTCATGGAAATGAGACTTTACCCCTGAAGGGAATTTCCAAAGCACTGGCCAAATGCAACACCGTCAAATGTCTTTTGAAAACAATGCTTAAGACCATACCTACAGGATCATCTACCGATGCAATAATGTTTTCACATATTTCGATTTCCGAAAATAAGGTTAAAGTCACTGGTGCAGGAACCCCTTTTGCAAAACTGTCCGAGAACCGCACTCATCCGTATGAAGGCTCAATTGCCGAAAATATAGTTCGCTTCAATCTTAAAAAGCATGTGGTAATGGAGACTTCGAAAAGCATTAAACCAATTGACTGGGCTCTTTTTATTCCTCACGGAATTCATTCATATTACGCCCAGCCGTTCTACGATAACGGAATCCTGACCGGAGTGCTGGTTTTCTGTTCCACAAAAAGCCACGGATATGACGCTGATGCCGCGGCCCCGTTGCATGAAGTATACGAAGAATTCCTCGCCAACATGAAACGTTGCCTCAATTAAAATCAATCTGATCTGGTCCAACCAAAAGGCCAAAATGAACACTTTACGTGATGGAAACAATTTCCATCGCGTTTTTGTATTTATACCTCCCTTCTCTCTTATCTATAAACTTTTCCCTTTATTTTCAGACATTAAGACAAGAGCAGACTAACCAAGCTTTTTCGCTCCCTACATCTGGCTGGACCAGTTTAAGTGCAAAAAATCACAATTGACTTGTTTTTTAAAAAAACGCCCCCTAGAAATGCTCTCAGCAATTAGCACCTCATAAAAACACTAAAACTGGTTGGACCAGATATGGCTTCTACACAACGACCTGTTCTCTGTCGGAAAATAACCACAATGCTGCAAGGCAGAACATTCGCAGTGGGCGACCGCCTGCCCGGAGAAAGACGCCTTGCCGAAATGTTCAAGACCAGCCGTAATACAATCAGGGAAGCTCTCTGCAACCTTGAAAGCATGGGCTATCTCGAAATCAGAGAAAAAAGCGGCTGCTACCTGAAATGCAAGGAAGGGAGCCTCAGTTGGGAAATGCTGCGCAGACGCAAGGACTTGGAGGCAAGTCGGCAACTGGTGGAAACCCTTTCCATTGTGGTGCCGGGACTTGTTCGTAACGAAGCGTTGCGCCTCTCCATAAAAGACATGGCCAAGCTGGAATCCGCAACAGCAAAACTTGGCGAAGCCATTGTAAAATTTGACCTTACAACCATCAGCCGCGTTTACATATCATTTTTCCTTTCTTTGGCGGAAATATCCAACAACGGTTATCTGATTCTTCTGTTGAAAGAGCTTGAGACGGCATCCCAAAGCCTTGAACATGGCGGGATGGGATTATCCGAAGTGCAGATCGATGCCCTTTTCGCCTACCACGTAGAACTGTTCAACGCCCTTAAAAACGGCCAGCCCGAACAGGCTGAAAAACTAGCTGAAAGCTGCGTTCAAACATTCAGACAGCTGGTTCTGCCGGAGAATTAAAGTCGTAAAGGGAAAACCTGTGAACCGTAGAGAATTTTTCGGTCGTTTCATTTCACCAAAGGCTCAAAGCGAAGAACAGCAGAAACCAGTTCAAAAACAGGAGGAGCGCAAAAAAACTCCTCTAACGGAAAACGAACTGTTCCTGCTCGCCATGGCCAAGGGGATTGATCCGGCTACTGTTACGCCCGGGCAATTGGAGGAACTGGTTTCCTGACGGAAACCTGTATTTGGACTTTATTAGAGCACTGTTGGGATACGGGGACTGATCATCCCCCCGGCGTACTCGCAAAGGAGTAGTCTCATGGATAATAGTAGTGTCAGCTACCTTGAGAGTCGGAAGTTGGTAAAACGTTGGAATGGTCCCATTCCAGCATTAGTCAACACGATTATCATTTTTGCTTTCTTTTATGCAACCTGGTGGATTTTTCAGGACCCCCGCGGCATCATGCGCATGTATACCCCGTATATCGGTTACATGGTCTGTCGCTGGCTGCTGATCCTGTTTATCTGGCTTGCATATATTTTTGACTTCTGGCCGTTTAAAAGATCATGGCTTCAAAAAACGCACCCGTTGGTCAAAGGGTCAGTACTGACTCTGGTCAGTGTCGCGGCCATGCTTTTACTCATCAAAGGTTTCTTTATTGAAATTCTGGGTAACTTCGGTATTGCCTACTTCAACCCGGCTCGCCTTGAAAGTATGGGGCTAACCGATTTCTATGCAATTGAATATGCTGCAGAAGCAATCATGATGTTTGCAGCAATCGCATCATGGCTTTCCCCCAGCTGGGTTGTGGCCTGCGAAAACGCTCCATGGCAGAAGCTGAAGCAACCAGCACGGGGCATAACAATTGTTCTGGTTACCTTCTTCTTCAGTATGATTGTTTACTTTCTGACCATGCACTCGCATATGGCAATCCTTTTCTACCCCTGGCAGAAATTTACGGCCATTTGTCCCCCATACTGGGAAGGTTTTGCAAACACTGTTTCCGGTAACTTCCACATTGCCTGGATCATGTGCTGTACAGTTGTTGTCTGGTTATATGAAGGAATCTGGGAACGTTATCCTTTCAACCTGATCAAAAACGACGCTCTGCGCCGTACCGCATCATTCTTCGGAATTATCGGCATAGCATTGGCTTTGTGCTTTTTCCTCTACTACGCTCAGGATCTTGTCTGGGGTGAGACCATTCGCGGTACCCGCCGTCTCATGGCTCCGGACTGGCGCTGGCTCCACGTTGGTGAAATGGCTATTTTCTGGCTTGTTCCCAGTCTTTACCTGACCTTCTATTGCGGTAACTGGCCTACCAAATTCAGCCGCCCTGTAAATGTATGCATCCGCACCTTACTGACTGTGGTTATGGCTATAGTTGTTTACGTTGTATACTACAAAACCTCCCACCTGTTCCTTGGAACCCAGAAAGGTTTTTCACATCCCCAGCAGTTCCCCATGATCGCAATGATCTGGCTGATCAACATCTTCCTGATCAACGTATGGTTCATGGATGGATGGCCGGGATGGAAAGCCGTTCCCAAAACCCCTGAAGAACTCGAAGAGATCAAGGAAGAAATTGTAGCGGATGATGTGAAATGGACCCCCAGCCTTGCCAAAGGTCTGGCCGTTGGTCTGGCTTGCGGACTTATCATCTACTTCGCCGTTATCAAAGTCCTGCCCTGGGTCAGCGCAAACTTCACCATTATTGAATAAGCGCAAGGAACAAGGAGTTAAATTATGAGTAGTAATAAAAAAAGTATAAGTAGACGTGACTTTGTCAAAGGTGCGGCCACCGGTGTCGTAGCCGGTGCCATGGCTGGAATGGGGCTGTATTCATACACTCCCATGGCTTACAGCAACCTAACCAAACCCGAGCGTAAACAGCATGATTTCGGTGTCTGCCGCAGCGTACGCGTAACCAATATCTCTGAAACAAGCTGGTTCAATAATGCCCACCTCATCGGTGATATCCACGAAGCCGGGGGACTGCTGGTTAACCAGTACACCCTGAACTGGGCTCCTTTTGCCAACGGTAAAGGTTCCGCACAGGGTTCATACGAAGAGGGCATCAGCAGCATCAAGGACCTGCTGCCCCACGATCTGGAAAAAGCTTGGGAAATCCAGAAAAAACTGGCCCTGCACCCGGATAATCCCGGCGGTTATTCCTGCCTTATCGAAGTGGAAGAACTGGACGGCACCAGACATAAATATCTGCTGGATACCGGATGGTCATACGAATGGATGAATGACAGCTTCAAACGTGAAGGCATTGATAAAATGCTGCGTGATCAGGAAATCGAAGCTCTGTTCATTTCACATGAACACTGGGACCATTTCTGGGGTCTCCCTGTTACCCTGAAATATGACAATCGTATCCCTCTGTACCTGCATGACGGTTTCTACGAAGAAGGAATCCAGTATGTTAAGGACTGCGGCTACAAGGGTGACCTGAAAATCGCAGACAAAGCCATCACTGAGATCATTCCCGGCATGGCACTGCTTAAGTTTGATGTCCCCATCATCAACCGCGTCTTTGGTGAAACCTCTCTGGCTTTCAACGTCAAGGACCATGGTCTGGTGCTTATCTCCGGCTGCTGCCATCAGGGAATCCTGAAATTTGCCGACTTTGCACACAACAACCTTAAATATGAAAAAGATAAGTTTTACGGCATTTACGGTGGGCTGCACATTTCGCCCTTTGATGACTGGGACCCCAAATACGACGACCTCGTAATCTCTCTTGGAGAATGGGGCTTTGAGCGTATCGGCTGCAACCACTGCACCGGGCACCTCACCGCCAAAAAATTCATCGAGGCAGGTTATCCTGTTGTGCGCGGAACGGCGCGTTTCCGCTCAGCATCCAAGGACTATCTCGGCAACGGCGACAAAATCAATTTCGGCTGTTAAAGCCCCCACCACTCCTATGGAAGCTGTCCTGACCTTTTCATGAAATGGTCAGGGCAGCCCTACAAGGTAAATCAACCATGAACCTTTCCTCAATATTACCTCCCGGACGAAACAGGAACCACCTGATCAACATGCCGGAAATTCTGGTCAACTGCATGCTGGCTGCCTGCCAGCATGATGAATTCAAAAAAATGATTGGCTGGAAAGGCATCGCGGTCTGCCCCAAGGGCAAAAAAGCATGGACCATGATAATAAGTGCAAGGCCGGGAGTCTTCGGGTTTTGTGCTGATAAGGAAACCCAAAGAGAATCGGGTTGCCGTGCATTGCTTGCCCTTTATTATTTCCCCGAAAAAGATGAAGAGCTGCTGGAGTCTATGTCTCTTGCCGCCAATATTTCAGCCATTCAGGACGACTATATTGAATCCGTCCGCCACTTTTCATCTGATGAGAAGTGGGCGGCTCCGTTTCGTATCGCAGCGGTTGATGCCGAACTTGATACGGACAAAAATAATTTTTCCCTGAAATTTTCCGCCGACCAGTACAAAATATCTATCTGCCGTGACGGTGTGGCGACCGAGGACGGCCAGTGGATCATTGCTCCCGGAGAGATGGAAGAAAAGATTCCGGCTCATGCTATTGCCACGGATTTCCTGCTTGTACTGGGAGCAGCAATATCCAACAGTCTTGAAATTCCTCCCTGTAGATTTGAGAGGATCGAAACTCCGGGCAAAGTCTTGGGCTACGATGCCATGGGAAACAAATTTCCTAGCAACCACAAAACCACTACCCTCACTGACGCATTGGATTGGAGAGAACGCGAGGCATTACCCAGTCTTGCGTTCTCCCATTCCTCTACCTCTACAGCATCAGGGAATGCCGAAGACAGAGACCATTTACCGGCCCCCTTGGACAAAGCTCTTTTCTGGGAAACCCACGACCTTGCCGCCATTGGAAACAAAGGCGACCATGATTACGCTTTTGATGACCGGCCCGCATTAATCATGATCAGCGGTTTTCTGGGGGCAGGAAAGACAACCTTCCTGAACCAGCTGCTGGAATACCATGCCGCACGCAAAGAACTGGTAGCCATTATCCAGAATGAAATCGGCCAGACCGGGGTAGACGGCAAGCTGCTCGAAGGGGATGATTCCATCATCGAACTAGACGAAGGCTGCATCTGCTGTAGTCTGGCTGGCAGCCTCACCAAGGGAATCAGACAATTGAAAGCCCGCTTCAAACCCAAGGTTATTGTCCTTGAGGCAACCGGGGTCGCCAATCCTTTCAATGTCCTCAATGAGATAGAAACCATCCGTTCACTTGTCCGCCTTGAGTCCGTGACCACACTGGTCGATGCCGAAAACGGACCGCAACTCTTTAAAGAAAGCGACATCGCCCGGAATCAGGTCAAGGCTGCCGACACCATAATTCTTAATAAGTGCGACCTTGTCTCCCGGAAAGAACAAGAAGCTCTGACAGAGCACCTGCGCACCCTCAACAGCCGGGCTTTGCTGGTCAACACCGAGTTCGGCGAAATCAACCCCGGAACAATTTATGAAAACGATCCGCGGAAGCAACAATCCAGAGAGGATTTCTTTCCCCCGCAGGAACGCCCCGGGCATACTCACGACATGGAAGGATTCACCTCCCGTCGTTTTGCCTTTAACGAATCTCTGCCCCGCAAAAAACTCCAGCAGTTAATGGATACACTGCCTGAAAATGTTTTCCGGCTTAAAGGAATCGTAAAAATTGCTGAAAATAATGACCCGCTGGTCGTGCAATACGTATGCGGAAGATATGAATTTTCCAGCCTTGGCGGGGAGTTTAATGATGAAAGCTTTCTCGTAGCTATTGGCAGGGATATGGATCTTTCAGAATTGGAAAAACTTGAAGGAGTTTATTCATGAATATTTTGCAGCAGGGTGGTTTCATAATGTGGCCGCTGCTTATTCTTTCCATTGGTTCATTAGCGATCATGGCGGAACGATTTGTGGCCTTTTCCACCAACAGATTCCCAAAGGGTAAGCGGTTAAATGAAATCCTAAGCATGGTCCGCCAGAAAAAAGCGGATGAGGTTTTACAGACTGTGGATGAATCCTGCCCTGTCTATCTACATATATTCAAAGCCTTTCTCAGCGAACTGCCGTCTGCTGAGAAAAAACAGGAAATTCAACTGGCCGGGGATGAGGCCCTATATTCCCTCAGCCGCCGCCTTGATTTTCTGGCTACAGTGGCTACTGCCGCTCCGCTCATAGGTCTGCTGGGTACAGTCCTTGGCATGATTAAGGCGTTTTCCAAGCTTTCAGCTTCAGGCAATGTGGATATAACCATGCTGGCCGGAGGTATATGGCAGGCCCTGCTGACCACTGCGGCGGGACTGAGCGTAGCTATCCCGGCCCTTATCGCCCACCGCTGGTTCTGCCGTCTGCACGAAAAAGAAGCCTTTGCCATGCAGCATACAGCCAATCTGATTTATAACACCCGGCAGGACTAACAGGTTCCGTCATGATTTCATTTACCCGCCAAAAAATTCAGCCCGCCGGACCGGACCTGACTCCTCTGCTGGATGTTGTTTTTATTCTTTTGATCTTTTTCGTAGTCTCCACTGTTTATACGGCAAAAGGCATGAAAATGGACCTGCCCTCGGCAGAGACAGCCAAACCTGTTGCCGGAAAATCACTGGAAATAGAATTGCGGGAGGACGGTAAGATCTTGTGTGACATGCAGCCGGTCACTTTTCACGCCCTGAGCCATGAACTGCACCTACTGGCGGGCAAACCGGCAGCCATGCAGCCGGAGCATATCCTGTTCAAATCAGCACCGCAGGCGCGAGTTGAAGATTTTGTCCGTATTGTCGATCTGGTTCGCAAAGAAGAATGCGGCAATCTGGTCATCGCCACCATGAACAGCAAGGAAGACAAGATTAAGGAATCCCGATGAGCTCGCGCCAACTTCTCGATTGCTGCATAGCCACTTCCATCTTAATTCACCTCTGCCTGATTCAGTTTGACTGGACTCCCGAACCGGCCATGTGCGGAGAGATGATAACTCTTCCCATTGACTTTGATATTCCAGCGGCTTCTTCCACTGATTCCATGGTCCTTGAACAGGGGGCTACAAGAAATTCCGATAAAAATAATGCGGAAGAACGTGCGCGCAGGTTGGAACGATTGGCAAAAAAACGGTATCTGAAACAGATCCGAGAGGCTGTTGAACAGCGCAAATTCCTTACGGAAAAGGCTGACCTTTCCGGACTTATCGGGAATGTGCAGTATTTCTTCCACATCCGTCCCGATGATACTTTTTCGGAAATACGGCTTGTCCGTTCCTCAGGCAGTCAACATATGGACAAAGCCGCAGGCCGGGCCATCGCCGCAGCAAGTGGAGTGGTCAAACGCCCCCGCATCCTTCAGGGTCAGTCATTCACCTTAAAAATCACCGTTAAATATCAACGCAATATGTAAGTATAGATATTGCGCGACATACAAAGCACAGACTGTCAGTTTTATTTTTTACACTGAGTACAACTCCAAACAGGAGAAGCCTCACAATGTGCTAACACACTGTGAGGCTTTACTTTTCCATGGAGCCAACGATCGGAATTGAACCGACGGCCTGCTGGTTACGAATTGTCTGGCGGGAGATCAAAATTTCAGCCGGAAATGCCCGTAATTCCTTGATTCATGCACCCTCCCCCTATTTCAGCCCATTTCCAAAACTGCCGAAAACCACCTAAAACTACCGAGTTTTGTACGCAGATTTGCGGACACTTTGCGGACACTTTGCGGACAGATCATCTGATAGACTAGTGATTTTTCCAAACACTAAAATTAAGTGTATTTACTCCTTGTGGAGACAATTTCATCATTGCCCTGAAAAGCTGGAAGCTACCCGCGCTCAGCTGGTCCAAGAAATCAAGTCTGGCCTAAGCAATGACGACAAGCAATTCCTGCTCTCCGTCAAAAAAGGAAATCCTGAATGGGAACTTCTGGGAATCTCTCACGCCGCACAACTTCCTGCCGTGCTTTGGAAACTGCATAATATAGAGAAATTGCGGAAGAACGAGAAGAAGCATGCTGAGGCTGTTCGGAAGCTTGAGGAGTGTTTGGGATAAGGCCCCATTTCCTCTTGTGAAGTGCCCTATAGATGACGGACAGTCTCTGAGAGGTTAAGGTCAGCCCGCCCCGTCAGGCAGTCATTCGTGGTCTGGACATCGTCAATGAATTTTGATCTATTGTGTTTGCGTTTGGACATCCAGACTCCACCAAATGGGTGAAATTGTTTTGGTTGTTATCTGGATGAAAGTGTAAATAAAAACGAAAGACGCCAGCCGTGATGTTGTGTCAGGCGGGCTGATCGCTCAGATTAGGTATAATAAATAATTTTGTAGCTTAAAATTATTTTAAGAAAGGAAACACAGTGAAAATGACAAATAAGACAACTCCGGTTTCGTACATATTGACCTGTCCTCCCGGAACCTATCTTCCAGAACCGCGTATCAGAACAACACTGGACAGGATTGGAAATAAACGCCTGACAATTTCTGCTGCCGGCCTTCCTGAACGAACTGTTTTAATGCTACAAAAACTTGCTGAAGAGACAAACCGCTTAAACCTTTGTCTTGCCTCCGAACTGTCATCATCCGCACTCGTTCTGGAAAAAGCCCTGCAAAAAGTGCTAACCCGGCACTCTGCAGGACTGACAATTATTTTTGACGGAAGACTGGAACTTTCCGAAGAAGCCATCCCTTCTGCCATCGCGGATTTAAAAAACAACCCCGAATACGGTCTTGCCGTTGTCGGTGAGACTTTCAACAATCCCCCGTCAGCAAGTTCCTTTGTTCTGGATATACTGCAAAATCCTTTTTACCCACTTCTGACAGTTTTACGAAATGACCTGCTTCAACCGCATGCAACAGTTCTCCACGAAGATTTATTTTTCTTCGCTCTGCCGGAACTGCTGCTCAGACTCTCTTTGCAGGCAAAAATCAAATATCTGCCCCCTGCGCACATCCCAAAAATTCCGGCCAGTTCAAAGACTTTTCAGAAAAAGAATGAACAGCGCATCATGGACGAAGAAAACAAAATTCTCGAAAAGTATCAGAAACTTTTTTTTGAACGGGAATTTACGATTCTTCCAGTCAAAGAACTCACCGATATTTATCAATACCATATTGCACAGACAATAGAGATCTTTAAAAAACTGCAAAGTGGAGTTCTGGAATCTGTTGAAGATTATGACCGCCATGTTTTCCAATACTGCCTGCTTGCGCTTTTCTCAGGAGAGACAGAAAGTGCCCGCCAGATGATGGAAACAAGTTTCAGCGTCGTGAGCGAGCGCCCGGCTCTGATGAGACTGTATAAGCAAATAGCCCTTAATTTTCCCTTGAAAGATCACTCCATTTCCGGCCCGGAAAAGGTAAGTGTAATTATTCCCCTGTTCAATCAGGGCCAATACCTTGAAGAGGCCGTGACCTCTGTCATCAGGCAGACATGGACAAACTGGGAACTCATTATCATCAATGACGGTTCAACAGACAACTCCTACAAGGTAGCCGAAAAGCTTGTAAAAGAACTGGATGACAGCCGAATCAAACTCGTCACCCAGAAAAACAGGGGCAAAGGCGGCACCCGCAACAGAGGCATAAAGGAAAGTGACGGAGAATTTGTGGTCACCCTTGACTCGGATGACATGATCACTCCCGACTATTTTGCCGAGAGCATCAGCCTCATGGAAAAGAACCCACGTGTCGCATGGATTACCCCTAAAACACTTGTTTTCGGTGAGGACAACCATGTTGCATGGAGCGATGAATACAACTTTGCAAGATCAATTATGATATCTCCGTCTCCAAGCTCTTCCATGCTTCGGCGTTGTGCCCTGGAACAGCTAGGACGATATCGTGAAGACCTAACCAATAGGGAAGATGCGGAAATATGGATAAGTCTGGCTGAAAACGGCTGGACTTCTGTTGCTACGGACAGCCCTCTTTTTCTATACCGGCACGCCTGCCGGAGACCAGGATTAAGCGACATCTCAAACCTTTCCAGTAAAGAAGAAATTACTTCTCTTCATCCATGGTGGTTCCGCTTAGACCTAAGTCGTGAGATACGGGCAGAAGCTTTTAAAACCTTCGCTGTTTACCGTTTCCCCGACTGGTTTTTAAACTGGGACAACATCAATAAGGTTATCCCTATATTCAATGATCAGGAAAAATTCCTGGCAGCAATGCAAGAAATAAAGGATTCATATCCGCCAATCAACAAACCATGCAGATGGAACAACGGCAATGATGACTGCTATCTTGATATACGCGAAGCTCTTTACGGGGTAAAATCGCAAAAATAAAGCAAAGACAAAATTATCCAGAATGACATTTTACACAATATCCAATTAATCATTCTGAAATGATACGTACAGCACAACACTGCAATCTGATAGACTTTGCATCAGGCTATAGATATCCCCATATACAACATATTACAGGAAACATTATATGACTCACTCATACTTTGAAAATAAAATTGCTCTTGTTACCGGGGCATGTGGAACAATCGGATCAGAACTCATAAACCAATTACTGAATGTATATAATGTCAAAGAACTGATTGGACTGGACAACAATGAGTCTGAACTTTTCTTCATGGAACAGCAATACATAGATTATCCAAATGCCAACTTCTTTCTTACAGATGTCAGGGATAAAGATGCATTAGCCCAAAAATGCCTTGGCGCAGATATATTGTTTCATGCGGCTGCGTATAAACATGTTGTTCTTTGTGAAAGATCCCCTTTCGAGGCAGTGCAGACAAACATCCTGGGAGTCAAGAATATCATTGATGCAGCAAGTGAATGCAACGTTGAAAAAGTAATTTTTACAAGCTCAGATAAAGCCGTCAACCCGACCAATGTTATGGGAACCTCCAAATTAATGGGTGAACGGCTCATTACCGCGGCCAACAGCTCCACGCGCAAAGGTCCTATATTTGCTTCAACACGCTTTGGTAATGTTTTAGGGTCCAGAGGCTCGGTTATCCCCATCTTTCGGGAACAGATAAAAAAAGGCGAAAAAGTAACCTTAACCGACCCGGACATGACACGCTTCATCATGAGCATCAACCAGGCAACCAAGCAGGTTATCGATTCAGTTGAATATGCAAAAGGCGGCGAAGTTTTTGTCACCAAAATGCCGATTATCCGCATCTACGATCTTGCAAAGGTAATGTTAGAAGAGCTCGCACCGCGCTATGGTAACAACCCAGACAACATTGAAATAGATATTATCGGCTCAAAGCCCGGCGAAAAACTTTATGAAGAACTCATGAACATTGAAGAGACCCGCAGAACACTTGAACTGAAAAATTATTTCGCAATTCTCCCGGCCTTCAGAGATCTTTATAAAAACATTTCCTATGAATATTCTGGTATAATGTCCTCAACTGTCACACGACCATATAATTCAGCAAACGAAACGGCCTTAACACGCTCTGAGCTGAAAGATTTTCTCTTGAACTACGATCTGCTTGAAGAGCCCGAATAAATCAGAATCCGACCAAACCTTAAAGACTGAGCAAAAAAGGAAGCAAAACCATGAACGCATTAATCCTTGGCGGAGACGGCTATTTAGGCTGGCCGACTGCAATGTATCTGTCTAAGCGCGGACATCAGGTAACTGTTGTCGACAACTACATGCGTCGCAACGCATGCACAGAACTCGACGTAGGCATGCTCTACCCTCTTCCCACTTTACAGGAGCGGGCAAAAATATGGAACGAAAAAACAGGACTTGAGATCAAAGTCGTCATAGCAGACCTTACTTGTCCGGAGATGATGCGCTCATTATTCAGCGGCACCGTAAAATACGACTGGGCCGTAGATCACTCATACAGCGGAGCACCCGACTCTGTTTTTCATTATGCAGAGCAACCATCTGCACCGTACTCTCTACTGAACTACAAATATGCAAACAAAACTGTTTCCAACAACCTTCTGGTAACAAACAACCTAATGTTTGCCCTGCGCGATTTAAGTCCGGAAACACATGTTGTTCACATAGGAACCATGGGAGAATACGGCACCCCGAACATCGACATCGAGGAAGGATGGCTTGAGATAGAACACAAAGGGCGTAAAGATAAATTTCTCTTCCCGCGGCAAGCTTCTTCGCTTTACCACACAACTAAAATCATGGACACAGATCTCATGTGGTTCTGCGTACGCATGTGGGGCTTAAAAATTACTGATCTGATGCAGGGCCCTGTCTACGGGCTTGAAACAGAAGAGTCGGCTATTGACGAACGTTTAAGTACCATTTTCAATTATGACGAGATTTTTGGTACTGTGATAAACAGATTCGTTGTTCAGGCTGTTACGGGATATCCGTTAACAGTTTATGGAAAAGGCGGACAGACCAGAGGCTATTTAAACATCAAAGACACATTGCAATGTGTTGAAAAAGTAGCTCTTTCTCCGGCCAAAGCAGGAGAACTGAGAATTTACAATCAGGTAATGGAACTATTTTCCGTAAACGAAATTGCAGCGCAGGTTCAGCGGGTAGGAACTGCACTTGGTTACGATGTTGAAATTCAACAACTCGAAAACCCGAGAAAAGAAGCAGAGGATCACTACTACAACCCAACCTATCAAGGACTGCTTGAAATAGGAGTCACCCCCCATTATCTTACTGACGAAGTAATTACCTCAATGTTTAATTTAGTCGCCAAACACAAAAAGAACATACGCAATGATGTAATATTCAAGGGAGTAAAATGGTAAGCGCCCGCCATTGCCTTACGGGCATCCCCAGACACCACAAACATAAAGGCTGAGCATGCATGCTCAGCCTTTATTTGTAGTGGTTCATACTTGATCTGACAGTCCGCCTTTCTGATGGGACCGAAATTGTCAGTTTAGTTTAAACTTTGGACCTTGTCGTTCCAGAGTTCTCTTCCATCCAGCATAGTTGCCATTGGTGTTCTACCGCAACACATTTTTCCC